>LJNA01000072.1 GCA_001304365.1 Syntrophobacter sp. DG_60
AGCCAATAAGTATTTGTATTTCATTCAAGCCAAAAAACATATTACATTCTGGAGTATAGGTGATAATGTTACTATTAAACTTATCCCCAAAGGACAACAACAGACACTAATGATTTTTGATTCAGCAAGTATATTTAGCTGGGGCGATTGGGGACATCAAGGTCGCATGGCTAGAAATATCTTTGAACAAATAAGGAAAGTGTCTGAAGGAGCGTTGCCAGACGAAAACTGCTGACAACTTAACCTAGCGACTTTGGTAAAGTCAAGAGGAATCCTCTACCAGAAAAATTTTCACCCAGTAGCTATGTATGCCATACCTGGTGAAGAAAAAACGGAGGAAGATTTAAAAATTACTTATATTAAAAGTAAACCATGAATGATCTTTCACTATTAACTGCATTTATAGCAGGATTTCTTTCCTTTATCTCTCCTTGTATCTTGCCTTTAATGCCTGCCTATATTTCTTTTATTTCTGGGGTTTCTATTGAGAGTTTGAGGGAAAGAGGTGAAAAAAAGATTATTATTAACACCATTCTGTTTATTTTTGGTTTCTCTCTTGTATTTATTTTGCTTGGTGCTTCAGCTACAATACTGGGGCAGTTTCTTTTATCTAAAATAGCCTTGTTTAGAAAGATTGCTGGGGTAGTGGTAATCATCTTAGGTTTACATCTTATGGGTCTATTCAAAATAAAGATGCTATATCGAGAAAAGAGATTTCATTCTCTGCCAAGATCCATTAATGCTTTAAGCCCTTTTTTAATGGGATTAGCTTTTGCTTTTGGATGGACACCATGCATTGGACCTATTTTGGCAGCCATTTTAGCCTATGCCGGCACAAAGCAAACCATTAACCAAGGACTATTACTTTTGACAGCCTATTCCCTAGGTTTAAGCATACCTTTCTTTTTAACGGGGCTAAGTATAAACGCATTTTTAAGGGCCTTTAATAAAATTAAAAGTTACTTTAGGATGATCGAAATTGTAAGTGGAACACTTCTTATAATTATAGGATTATTAATTTTTACTAATAACCTTCAAATGCTCTATTTTTTAAGATGAATAGAATTAATAAAATTAAACTCATAATCATAGTTGGCATAGCAGTTATGATTTTTTTCCTTTTAACCTTAAGGGAAAGTAATAAGTTAAAACCTGCTCCTAGTTTTGCCTTAAAGGACTTAAAAGGTGATGTAGTCCGATTATCCGATTTTAGAGGAAAGATAGTAATAGTTGATTTCTGGGCTCCTTGGTGCCCTCCTTGCCGAAAAGAGATCCCTTACTTTATCGACCTTTATGATAAGTATAAAAATAGAGATTTAAAAGTAATTGGAATTAGTTTTGATACAAATCCAGAAAGAATAAGAGCACTTGCTAAGATATGGGGAATTAATTATATTATCGTCATAGCGGACTCAAAAGTCACCGAATATTATGGGGTAGTAAGTATTCCCACTACCCTGGTGATTAATAGAAAGGGAGAGATCTATAGAAGATATGTGGGCTACAGAGATAAAGCTGTATTTGAGAAAGATATTGAAAATTTATTAATTTTAGGTCTAAGTTCGAAAGAGGAAAACAAGGCAGGTAGTAATTTTAGAAATTGATGCTAAAAAAGCCATAATAGAAGGGACAAGAATAGAAAAGACTAGTGAAAAAGTTTACCTTGCAAGCTATATCCCCAAAAAATTCATTTCGGTTTTAAAAAGGTAGGTCCAAGCATCTACCTTGTAAGCCTACCTAAAAGACTCTCCATAGCCTCATATTGCCAAAATTACAGTGGGTTGAGGTGTAAGACCGTAGGAGAGATATAGCATCTAACAACTCATCTATGCCTTAATTGGTCAATTAGAAGAGACTAAAAAGTGATTTGTACGGGACTTTCTCAAAGTTCAGGCTGCCATGTATAGAACTAAGGTATTGTATTTCAAAAAATAAGACCCTTAAAATCAAACCAAAAATACATCCTTTTTACGATTTACAATAGTCAAAAAAGCATGTCATATGTTAAGAAAAAAAATTCTCTATCAAATTTTCGATAAACATATGAATATTAAGCACTTAGAAAAAATAGTTATGAGCCATGGACTTTTAAATATTGGTTTTGGCAATACAATGCTGGCAGATAGGGTAATAGCCATTGTTAGCCCTAACTCTGCACCTATGAAGCGCCTGAGGGAAGAGGCCAAAGAAGCAGGAAGGCTTATAGACACTACCCATGGCAGAAAAACCAGGGCCATTATTATTACTGACAGCAATCGTGTAATCCTTTCAGCCATTGCTCCAGAAACCATTGCTCAGCGGTTATCCCCTGAACAGACCTTAAAAGGAAAAGGTGGATAGAACAGAGGGATCTCCAAGATATCCTTAACACAGCCTTCCTTTGTTTGGCTTGAGGTAATCTTTTTTAACGAATTACCAGAGCCTCATATCGGCAAAGATTAGACGGGGTTGAGGTGTGAAAAAATAAAATTAAAGCCATTAAATGGTCTATCCTTAGCTTAAATTGCCAATGATTGGTCTGCTTAGCTGGTTGATAACTAAGCGATGTCTATCTTATTACCTGGTAATACTCCAAACAGTATCAGTAGTTTAATTTTCCCTTCACAGCCTCCATTGATAAGAGTGTCAATGGTATGTATATACTTCTCATAAAGGGAGCGTGCCTTCTTTGCCCTGGTTTTCTCCTCTTCACCCTTTTGCTCGTCTTTACCTTCCCAATAGAGAACAGATGCTTGCTCTGGGAATTTCTGCATGAGCAACCATCGTTTAAATTCCTCTTCAGTTAAGAGCTTTCCAGCATTACTGCGTGAAAGAAACACAGAACCATCACATTTACAACATATAATTAACCATGTATCAGCCTGAGAGAACATGCACATTGGTATTGGGAATTCAAATCCACAATTTTGACATTTAAACATGCGAATTTCGTTTTGTTTTTCCATGGGGACCCGTCTTAAGAAGATTTTACTAGTTTAAATATGTCTTGACAACTTGCCCAGTCTATAAGACCCCCTTTTTTTATCTTACCTTATTTCAAACTCAGGTATTTCGAAGCCCAAAATCAGGGATTTTCCTGATTGACTGGTAGAGTTTTTTTATGTTAAGTACATAAGAGAAGGTGATATTATGAAAAAGATTGCTTTATTAACTGCTTTGCTTTTTATTATTACAGGGACTGTTTTAGCAAAAGAGCAAAAAATGACTCCTGAACAACAACAAAAGATGATACAGCAACAAATGCAAATGATGGCTCCGATGTTCGGTCAAATGATGAAGGTTATGATGGAGACAATGGTAGAGGTACTAGCTCAGCAGGAAACGGCTGACAAGTTGGCTACTTATACAAAAAATTATTACGATGCTCTAATCAAAAAAGGTTTTAGCGAGGATGAAGCATTACAAATTGTTAAAGCAGTTGGGTTTCCACCTCCAGGCATGATTAGTCACTAAAGGCGGTCAATATTATTGAGTGAATAGACACAACCAAGCAGCTCCATAGCCGCGTATTACCAAAATTAGACAGGGTTGAGTTTGAGGTGATAAATATTCGTCTGACACTTTATCCTGATAAAAAAACAAAAGTTTTTACACCTCATACTTGACACAAAACATAGTATATGTTAGCAAGCACATTTATTTTTTAGGAGGATTTTAGATGAAGTTTAAAGGAGTAGTGAAGTGGTTTAATCAGAGTAAGGGCTATGGTTTTATTCAGCGTGAGGATGGTTCAGATGTTTTTGTCCACTTCTCAGCTATTGAAGGAGAGGGGTATAAGACATTAGAAGAAGGGCAGGAAGTAGAGTTTGAGATTATAGAAACACCAAAGGGGATTCAAGCCACAAAGGTAGTAAGGATTTAGGCCCAAACAGCTATAAAAAAAGGAGTTAATGTTTGACATACGATAATTAAATTATATAGGAATTTCCTTTTTGGCCGCAGATGAACGCAGATTATCATGATTTTAAAAAAATATATAGGTGATGGGAGATGACCATTAGCCAATAGGAATGTTTTCTTAGTCTTATTCCCCAGTGGCCATTTGGCTATCTCCTGTTCATTGGGGGATATCTGCGAAAATCTGTGGCTTGAGCAACTTGAAATCCCAAGGAGGTGTGACATAAAGGCAAGGGTATTTTGTTATTTGTTGGTCTTTTTCTGTGGTTTTGGTCTTTTCTGGCGTGCAGGCAGTGGCAGGAGGAAAGGGTAGGAAAAGTAAGATGTTAAAACCTTATTCTCAGGTACAGAAATTAGAAGAAGGAAAGGGTAAAGTGGAGGCTATTCAGAGTGAACAAATTCAGATGAGGCAGAGGAAAAGAAAGGAAAAAGCAGAAACTCAGATGAAGCAATTAGAAGAAAAAGAGTAGAGAGGAAAGTAGAAGCAATTCAGAGTGAACAAATTCAGGTGAAGCACAGACTTCAGATGATGGAGTAATTAGAAGAAAAAGAGTAGAAGCTATTCAATAGTAAAATCTAGAAGGAGGCAAAACAATGGGTAAGACGATTTCTTTATTATTGGCGTTTTTGCTCAGTGTAACCTTAACTTTAGGGGCAATGAGTTGCAAGAAAAAGGAAGAGGCTCCACCAACTAAAGCCCCAGTAGTAGAAGAGAAGGTTGCTCCCGTGGAAGAAGCCCCTGCAGAAGAAAAAGCTGCTCCTGCAGAAAAAGCTCCTGCAGAAGAGGCCCCTGTGCCCGAAAAGGGTGTCCCTGCGGAGGAAGCCCCTGAAAAAGGTGAACCTGCTCCTCAAGAAAAAGTTCCTAGCGGAGAGACTCCTTCAGAAACAGTGCCAGAAGCGGAGGGAAAGTTTATCCCTATGGAGGGCTGTTAACTCAAGTGGCTGTAAACCAAAGAATGAGTAGAACCCAATTACTATAATTTTGATGTAACAATCTTCCCATACTCGGATGGAATTTTTCTAGCTTCTATGCTGTTTTCCCTCAAAAGATTTAAGGGTAAAAAATCAAAAAATTTAATAAAATAAAGGCCTTTTTTACTGTAGAGAAATCCAACGCCATTGTGAGAAGATACCAACAGTAGAGTTAGCTCATAGCTGATAGGTAAGACCAAAAACACTTATGGAACAGCAAGCGCAAACTTGATAGAGTTGTTAATCTGTTGGTGTATCCTGCATCTTGTAGTCTGCGAGCCCGGTGCTAATATTTGAAATACTTATTTAACTATGTTAAATAATAGTTAAGATGCGGATTCTTTTGATTAAGAAAAATAAGAGAGAGCAATCTTACCTGCTCAAAAGATTAAAGAAAAAAGGTCACGAAATAGAGGCAATAGATAAGATAGAAGACGCAACAGGTAAGGCCAGTGAATTGAATTTTGACATTATAGTAACTGACCTAGAATTAATCCGGGATAGTCATTCTTTATTAAAGGCCATACATGAGCAGGTAAGCCCTCCTTATCTGATACTGGATAAAAAACCATTAAACTGGAGAGAGATTTACATATTAGAAACATCTTCCTTGGAAAAGGTAATTAAGTCGATAGAGCACATTCAAATTAATGAATATACATCAATGCGGCGAGAAATAGAATATCTTCGCCACACACAACCACATATATATAATCTGGATTACGTTGTTGCTGAAAGTCCCCAAATGAAAGAGGCACTATCAGTAGTGAAAAAGATCTGCTCTTCCAATGTCACAGTGCTGATTACCGGAGAAACTGGAACAGGGAAGGAAGTCATTGCAAGCACTATTCATTTTAATAGCCCCCGGAAAAAGAGGGCCTTTGTTAAAGTCAATTGTGCCAGCCTGCAGGAAACACTTTTAGAGAGCGAGCTCTTTGGCCATGAAAAGGGGTCATTTACGGGTGCTTACAAAAGAAGGATTGGCCGCTTTGAACAAGCACACGGTGGTACTGTCTTTCTAGACGAAATAGGGGATATGAGCCTTTCCATTCAGGCAAAGGTCTTAAGGGTTATTGAAGAAAAGAGCTTTGAGCGTTTAGGAGGAAGCCAAACAATAAAGGTAGATGTCCGACTCCTTGTAGCCACTAATAAGGATTTAAAGGAACTAATCAGAGCAGAACAGTTTCGAGAAGATTTGTATTATCGCATCAATGTTGCCCGTATATATTTGCCTCCATTGAGGGAACGTCCCGAGGATATCTTACCTTTGGCACACTTTTTTTTAAAGAGGTTTAATATTGAGTCAAATAAGCAAATAAAAGGCTTCTCTACCAAAGCCATTAAGGTTCTCTTAGATTATCATTGGACAGGGAATGTGAGGGAGTTAGAAAATGTAATAGAAAGGGCAGTACTTATGACAGAAGGCACTATTATAAATGCAGAGGACCTTTCCCTCGAATATGACCTTTTCCCTTCTATTATTAGGAAGCGTATTAAATTAAAAGAGGCAGAAAGGGAGTTAATTATCCAGGCTTTGGAGAAAAGTAATTGGGTGCAAAGGGACGCAGCCAAGCTTTTAGGCATCAGCAGGCGGGTTATTAGCTATAAAATAAAAAAATTTGGTATTAAACACTCAAGTTGGATCAAAAATAAATAAAAAATTAAATACCATAGATTGTGTTTAAGGCAAAAATTGAGTTTGTAGGGTTTATAGCCGTTACGGCCTTAACCTGTTAGCCAATTGTCCGGTTGCCTGTTTATTGCGTTGATTATGTTCACAGCGTTCTTTTAGTCCGTGGTCCCCGGTTCTTGGCCTTTTTTAGTCCATAGTGCTTACTCCCTATTCACCAGTCCCTAGTTTCGTGATCTGCGACCTTTAGTCTTTTGGGTTCTGGTGGGGTTATTTCGTTCTGTGTGTTTTACTTTCAGGCTTACATCACTATAGCTTGCATGGCCCTCTAGCATGATATACCACTTTCCTGACTCTGGGTCTGATATATCTACCTTCTCACTATTTCCATTAAGCCATGGCCTGTAGTCCCAGTTATTTATTGTAGCCTGGCTCCCATACCTTACATAGAGATCACAGTCACCGCTTCCTCCCCATATCTTTACCTCCAGGTGTTCAGTGCCAGAAGGCACCTCAATGAAGAAGTGGCTCTCACTTCCTTCGCTTCCAGATAGCCCTGTTATTTCTTGACCATTCTGTAGGCCAGTGACTTCAGGGTCTGGATCATCTGGTGGAGCAATTTCTTGTCCTGTCCCTGTTAAGGAGACAATTACAGTTGCTTCATCTGGGTCATTGCTAATTATAGTAAGCTCCCCGCCTATTTGCTCTGGGGCTGAAGGGGCAAATCTTATGGTCACTTCAATGCTTTGGCCAGGGGCTACCTCTTGGGGGAAAGAGCAAGGTGAGATGACAATAAAGTCTTCATTATCTGAAAAGATGTCCTTAATGCTTAATGTTTTATCTCCCTGATTTTGGATGCTTAAAGCCCAATCGGAAAAACTTCCTATCTCTACTTCCCCATAATCATGACTTGTCTCTGATAAGGCAATATCAGGCTCAGCAAGTGCAAATGGGGTGGTACTGGCATAGGCGGTTTGACTATAATTGCCAGCATGGTCATAAGAAAATGCACTATAATAGTAGGTGATGT
>LJNA01000073.1 GCA_001304365.1 Syntrophobacter sp. DG_60
CTATCTTGGTTCCTTCCCCTTGTTTGCTTTCAATTTTAATCTTTCCTCCGTGATTTTCAATAATATTTTTTACAATAGATAATCCCAACCCGCTTCCCTTCTCCTTGGTGGTAAAGAATGGATTAAACACCTTTTTTAGTACATTTTCAGGGATACCAGGGCCTGAATCAAAAAACTCTATGAAAACTTGGCGATTTTCCTTATCAAATTGATTATTTACTATTAACCTACCTCCTTCAGGCATGGCCTGAATGGCATTTATTAAGATATTTAAAAATGCCCTGTGAAGCAAATCAGGATCTGCATGAATAACAGGTGAATCTTGATGCTGTTTTATTAACTCTATATTGTGTTTGTCAAATTCGGGCTTTAGATAATTTAGTGCCTTATCCAATACCTCTGTAATATTACAACTAGTAAACTTTGGTGGCTGAGGACGTGCAAACTCCAAAAATTCTGTCAAGATACGATTAAGGCGATTTGCCTCATCTACAATGATCTCTGAGAGCTGGACATGGGCCTTATTCTCGGACATCTTCCTCTTTAGCATCTCGGCAGTACTTCTGATAATGCCCAAGGGATTGCGAATTTCGTGGGAAACAGCAGCTACCATTTGCCCTAAAGCAGCCAGGTGTTCTGCACGATGCAGTTGTTCCTCTAACTGTCTTGTCTCCCGTGCTCGATGCTCAATAATTTTATCAGCACGTCTTACAATGAAGGTGAGACCAACAAATAAGAAGGTCATGACGATTAAGGCACTTCCTATCACTGTATATTGGAACTGGGCGATGCTCTTATAATCCCTAGAAAGATTTTGAATAATCTCAAAAATACCTAAAACCCATTCAGTTTTTTGGGAAAGAGGTTTCTCTGCCCGAAAGGGGATGTAGGTCTTTAACTCATGGACAATAAGTTGAGAGGCAATACGCCCCTGCTTAGCCAGTTCAAACTCTTTAGAGACATTCCCCTTTTTCCCTACCACACTGGGATTTGTACTATAGGCTATAACCCCGTTTAAATCATAGATATTTACCTGCTGAATATCAAAACCATGAATGGTATTTCTAACAATCTTATCTAAAAGCTCAAATTGCGCCTTTTCTCGCAGCCTTATCTTGCCAAAACGTAAATAGGTAGGGATAGTAAATTGCAAATATACTTGATGATTAAGATTTCCTGCCACTAAATGGGCATATTCCTCACTCTTTTTAAGGAGAAGCGATTTTCCACCACGGGAGGCTATAAAGGAAAGCACTAATGTGCTTATAAAAATTAAGATAAAACTCGTGTAGGCAAAGTATTTGACAAGTTTAAAAGGCCTAATGCCTTCAATATCTCGCATCACACTTGATAAATGGAGCGTTTTAAAAATTTTTCAATTCCCTCCTTCTCTTTATCAAAACCAGGCTTTCCCATTAATGCATGTGTATAGATCTTTCCTAGCTCTACCCCTGGTTGATTAAAGGGCTCAATCTGGCAAAGGGCACCAAAGATTGCGGTAGCAAGCTCAAGTAAGATAAAAAGGCCTCCCAGATTAAATGCATTAATCTCGTCCAAGACCAATTTTGCATTTGGACGCTTTTCCCTGGTAAGGGCAGCCTCGGTAGCTATCTGTTCTGCTTTAATCAATTCATTTAGGCTATGATTTCCTAAATAGGAAATATCCACTATATCTGGATAGAAAGAGGGGATAGAGACCTTGGAACGATAATCCTCTACTGTTAAAAAGGTGATTACCTTATCATAAGGGCCCTCCATATAGAGCTGAAGCTGTGAGTGCTGATCTGTTACCCCTGTTGCCTTTATAGGGGTAGGGCCATAAAATACCTCTTCTCCCTTTATATTGTACCTTTTTCCTAAGCTTTCTGCCCATAGTTGGCAAAACCATTCTGCTATGCCACTTAAGGAATGGGCATAAGGCATAAAAACATGGATGTGTTTGCCCCTTTTATTAAAAAGATAATGAGATAATGCAAAGATGGAGGCAGGACTTTTCTCTAGGTTATTTTTACACCTTTTTACCATCTCTTTTGCCCCTAAGATTAAGGCATCTATATCTACACCCAATAGGGAAGGGGGCACTAATCCCACAGGGGAGAGCACAGAATAGCGCCCCCCCAATGCAGGGGGGACAGGAAATGATAGATAACCTTCCTTTTTGCAAATCTCCCTAAGTGGCCCCTTTTCTGGATCAGTAATAATTATTATCTGCCTTTTTGGATCAAGATTCCTTAGCCTTTCTAATGCAACCAAGAATTGGGCCAGGGTTTCGGGTGTCTTTCCAGACTTACTAATTACCAAAAATAAGGTATTTTTAATATCAATGGTCTCTAATAATCCAAAGATAAGCTCGGGGTCAATATTATCTAAAAAGAATGCCCTTGGTAAACCATTTCTCTTTTTTTTATCCAGTAGGTTATGAAAGGGATGGTTTAACGCCCTATGCAATGCCAGTGCACCCAAGCATGAACCACCGATGCCAAAAATTACTAAATTTTCCCATCTATTTTTATTTTCATTAGAAAATTTTTTAATAGAGGCCAAATAATCATTCTTATAAAGGGTGTCTATAAACGGCAGCCCTTTTTCTTCTAATGCCTTATGAGCTCCCCTTATTAAACCTTGATATTCATGTATAAAATTTTCAGGAAGACCTTGCTCTTTCACATTTTCTTCTAAAAGATTTGAATAATCAAATACAATCATATTTAATCTCAAATTATGTAATAATTTGGGATTATATTAAAAGATGAACTTATTCCTTATTTTAAAAAAGAGTTTCATTTTTGGCAAATGGGGTCTGGGGCGGAGCCCCAGAGTAAATAAGTTTCCTGTTTGCATAATTTGCGTTAATTTCGTGGCTTGGCCAAAATCTCCAATACCTTTAATGCCAAAAATCTCTTAGAATTGGCGGATTTTATAAGAGCCACTGTATCTGCCCCTTTAACAGTACCTGCCATAGCCACAACCTCCTCACCATCAGGGATTAAACCTGCATCGGCCGCTTCCATCACAATCTCACAACACACCTTTGTCCCTTGCCCTAACCTCCTTAGTGTTTGGGCAATGAGTAATGTGGGATAGACACCAGAAAATTCTTTTGCTAGGGAGGTCTCTAGTGAATGGGTAAGTATAGTCCCTCTATAAATCTTTCCCCCAAGGGAGGTAATGGCCTTGTAGTTTTCTTCCAAAAACTCATCTGTATTGGGTGCCTTAAATCCTACGCTGTGCCCTATAATAACCAAGTTTATGGAAAAATCTTTGAGCCTTTCTGCTGCTAAAAGCCCTGTCTTTCCACTTGTTGAGGCAACAACAAAGTGTTTATACCCTTCTTTTGCCAATTTGATAAGTATATCTAAACATGCCCCTGTATTTTTCTCACCAGGCTGTTCAAAATATATTACTTCTCTCTTTATCATTTGAGGATCATTATACACACTTATCTTTATATTGACAAATAACTTTTGTATAATATTGGCTTAGACAATGGAGATTAAACAGCCACATTCACCCATTGGCCGTAAACTCATAGAGATATTTAACGCCCTTTATAAGACATTTGGCCCTAGGCACTGGTGGCCAGGGGATAGCCCATTTGAAATCATTGTGGGCGCCATCCTCACCCAAAATACAAATTGGAAGAATGTGGAAAAGGCTATAAATAACCTAAAAACGGCAAATTTATTAGAACCTAAGGCACTTTATGGGTTACCTTATGATATCTTGGTCAGACTCATTCACCCAGTGGGCTTTTTTAATATAAAGGCAAAGAGGTTAAAGGCATTTTTGCAATTTTTGTTTAAAGAATTTCAAGGTGATTTAGGGAGGTTGTTTTCATTAGAAACGGAGCCACTAAGGGAAAAACTCCTTTCTGTGCAAGGGATTGGCCCTGAGACCGCGGATAGCATCCTGCTCTATGCTGGTGAGAAACCAAGCTTTGTAGTAGATGTTTATACAAAGCGTGTCCTTTCTCGCCACTCCCTTATCTCTGAAGAGGCATCTTATGAAGAAATCAGGGCATTTTTTATGGATCATCTGCCCCAGGATACACAATTATTTAATGAATACCATGCCCTACTGGTAGAACTGGGAAAGAGGTATTGTAAAACAAAGCCACAATGCAAAGGTTGCCCCTTAGAGGAATTGCTTGAATGAAAAACGAAGATGAAGCCTTGACGAGTGATTTTTATCTGTAGTACAATTTGTATTACAATAGTTGGAGGTAGTGTAATTACTCAATATCCTGTGGATTTTGAGTAATTAATTGCCCCGCACATAACTTATGTGCTGGGCACTTTGCAATATTCATTTTTCATTATCTGCTCAAAATTCCACTGAATTTTGAGCAGATACGAGGTAGGCCTATGCCGATAAGTGTGCGGTTGGATAAAGGTTTGCAAGCCATATTAGAAAAGACTGCTAAGGTGCTTGGGACAAGCAGAGCAGAAATCCTTAGAAGGTCGATTAGAGAATTTTGCCTTAGAACCTTAAGTGAAAAGAAAAAAAGGCCTTATGAGCTTATTCAAGATCTGGTAGGAAAAGAAGCAAGTGGTTTTGGAGACCTTTCGTTGCGAGGTGAAGAAATACTCAGGGAATACTTCAGACGTAAGAAATGATTGCCATTGATACAGGGCCCTTGGTAGCTTTCTTTGATGCTTCAGATCATTATCATCAAAGAAGCTTAGAAATCCTAAAAAAGCTGGAATCCCCCATTTTGACCACCTGGGCTGTAATCACAGAGACATTTTATCTTTTGAGTTTTTCCTGGAGGGCTCAAGATAACCTCTGGGAATTCATACAAAGAGGAGGCATGGAAATCATCCATTTGGATGTGAGGGAGATGAAACGATGTAGGCAATTAATGGAAAAATACCAGGACTTGCCTATGGATTTGGCCGATGCCACATTGGTGGCGATTGCCGAAACAAGACAGATTAAAAGGATTTTTACCTTAGACCATAAAGATTTTAAGGTGTATAGGCCACTTCATATAAAACAATTTGAGTTACTGCCATCCAAATTATAGCAACTCATAGTCCACTTTAAAAAGGATTAATGAGATTATTTTGGAAAATAGGATTCAAGACCAGACCGTGCAGCCTACAAAGCTGTTAATGGCCAATAAAATTCCCCACTTTTTGACCAATAAAATTCCCCAGTTATAGTTAAATAAGTTTTGAATTTTAGGGAGGTTATGAAATATAATACCCTTCTTTTTTTAAAAAAAGGAAGGTGTTTATGAAAAGGTGGCAGATGATTAGACGAATCAAGAAGGGGATTGACAGAGGAGAGTCCGTTTTGGCTAATAGCCGAAAGTTGGGCATAGACCGTAAGACAGTGCGCAGGTATCGAGATATGAGTCATGAAGAGGTAGCTTTGATGATGAGACACTCTAAAAAACGGGCAAAAAGATAAAAAGTACTTTGATAAAAATGCTGGGTGGACTGAGGAAAACTTAAGGGCAGTATGCAATGAGATAATTTCTAGAAAGATAAAAGAACTGCCCAACGAGGGTACATTTCGTAAGTGCAGATTCTGTGGAAGGATGACAGACATGCTGCATGGAATAATGATCTCCACCCCTGACTTCTGTCCAAATTGTTGGCAGAGTCTAGGGAGCAATTCGAGTGCAGAGGGCTATCTCTCCCTTATCTCAAAGTGAATCAAGAGGTCAGGGATCTAATATTTCCATTTCCTCATCCCAAAATTTTTTGTCTTCTTCATAAAACATTTCTTTGGCCCTATTGTAATCAATTTCTATGGATTTGCACCTAATCCTCTTTTGACAAAAATCAAAAACAGGCATGTGCACAAAACAGTGAAAAACCTGTTTTAGATCACCATACCAATCCCTTAATGTTGTCCACTCACTTCCCCCATTAAATTCGATATCCTCCTTATCCTTAAGTCTCATTTTAATCTTGGGTAGGGAAATAGGAGGCATAAGGTCACAAAAAAACTCAACAATTCTATTTACTAAAAATACCCACCAGGGGGCCTCTTCAAGATAAATGCTTGCTTTCTTATAAATTGAATTTATGCCATAACTCCAGCTTTTCATTTATAAATCCCCTTTTTTCATAAACAGGCTCAATTCATCCTGACCTGTCTGCCAACGGGCAGGTACCTGAGGACACGGGTTTTCTTGAGCAAAAACTGTAAACTAAATAGATAACCCCTCTGCTCCGGCTGCCTCTTTAAGCGTTTTGTCAAAACAAGAGAACGAGACGTTCAGTTTTGTTCTCCTTTTCAAAAGGAGCCCTGAAGCTAGATGTATGGCGTCGAATCCTCTTAGAGGGTGTCTATTTATCAAATCCACAGCAAGCTTAGTTACGGCCTCTGAGACCTCAATGATAAAATAGCTCTCCCAGTCTCTCTCTAAATCCTTAACGATTTGACCACATTCTTCCTTGTTTAACTCTCCCTCTCGTAACTTCCTGGCAACCCCAGCTATTGCTTCCACATAAGCGATACGAGAAGTGGAGACGATTTGAGCAGCTTCCACCAATTTCTTAACCTCCTTTGAACCTGTCTCCTCAACATAGAGTTTTACCAAGGAACTAGTATCAAGATAGAGGATCATCTTCGGTCCTCGATGATCCTCTCAGCAAGTGGACGACCGCGGCCCTTCACTGGATGAACAGAGCCCTTGGGTTTTCCCCCTTTCCAAGAAGCAGTTCCTTCCTCCAGGAGTACTTTTAGCTCCTTATTTAGTCTGCCCTCCTCTGCAGGAACCAAAAGGGCAATCACCTCCCCCCTATTTGTCACGCTGATTCGCCTGCCCTCTTTAACCTGCTGGAGATAGAAACTCAACTTATTTTTCAATTCCCTTATGCCAACAATTGCCATACCTCACCTTCCTTAAATGCTTTTGTAGGAACATTATAAGAGAATGTAGCCACTTTGTCAAGGATGCAAGAAAAAAAGGCATTATGGGCCTAATAGCCGATTCTACGGAAAATCATAATATTTCCGATAAATTGGAAAGTAAAGTGATAATTTGCTGTAACTGACCCTTCCCACTTGTCCTTAGTTCCCTGAATTCGCTTCACCCTAAGCGAGGGATGATAGAAAGCTCTAGCAATCGATCTTTTAGCCCTTTAAAAAAAATGATTGGTAAGCTTGATCAAATAGCCTCAATAATCTGGAAAACATTGACATAATGCTATTTAGCTGCTAACATTCAATATAATTAGAAATATTACAAAAAGATGAAAGTTATAGAAGTGCATAGAGATATCAGGCCTGAGAAGGTAAAGAAGCCAGCTGAGCAAATTGCATCCATCCAGGGATGCTCAACCCAGGCAGCTCAGAAGATTCTGGATTTACAGGGGGAATAGAGGGGTAATCAGAAAGTGATCAGTAGGATTACAGACGTCTGGAAGGAGTTAAATAAGTGGAAGCCCCAGCCGTGGTGATAGATACAGACGTAATTATCAGGCATTTAAGAGCAAGAGATAAAATACAGACACCTTATACAAAATCCCTGTAAACATTGAAAATCCTT
>LJNA01000074.1 GCA_001304365.1 Syntrophobacter sp. DG_60
CCCAAACCTATAGGCCTTCGATAGACATTTTCATCGTATCTCATTTCTTTTACCGCAGCAAGTCTGGATTCCAATTCCTTCAATTCACCTAGTTTATCATTATATATGTCAGATGCTTGGTAAAGCCTATTGATAATTTTCAGGTGAATATACCGTATTGTTATCTCAGGGAGTAAGAAGGGATTTTTGCTTAGACTTGCAATGCTTGCCACCATTTTTGTAAAAAAACTCTGTAATCTAAGCCTGAGGTCTTGCATAGGATTACTGACGAACCAAAGGAGAAGCACACCTGGTTTTCTATAGAACCAATCCGTGTCAACGCTAATCTTAGGTTCACCGCCAAGTTTGTCTATATAGAGCCAAAATGCACCAGCCGTGAGCAGTAATAGCTGCATCATCCCAACTACATGGTTTATTGTGTAAGGATGATAATGGACAGGATAAGGGAGAATATTATAAAGGATCTGAGGGTAAACACCTGTTAGAATGCACAAAAAGGCGGTCATGGCCATGGCTATCAGCATATTCAGGGGAGGCTCTGTGGCCTCCATCTCTTCCTCCTCAATTGTTTCTCCCTCAGAAACCCTGCCAAACCAAATGCCATAGGGAAGCTTCAGGCCTGTATGGAGGAATGTCCCTATGGATGCCAGGTGTAATAGCAGGTGTATGATAGGCCTATGTAACTCACCTGTTGCGGCAACAACCATGGTTTTACTTATAAATCCATTAAAGAGTGGAACAGCAGAGATAGAAAAACCACCTATCATGTAAAGAGAGAGACAGATGGGCATCTTCTTGTATAAGTTCCTCCCCTGTAGTTCAGTGAGTTTTCTTCTTCCTGTTACATAGATTACTGCTGAGGCACCCATGAAAAGCAGGGCCTTGTATAAAATGTGACAAAAAGCATGGGCGGTAGCACCATTCATGGCCATCTCGGTTCCTAATCCCACACCACATACCATATATCCAACCTGGCTGATGATATGGTATGCAAGGAGTCTTCTAATATCGTTTTCAAGGACCGCATAGATCACACCGTATAAGGCCATAATGGCCCCCAGCCAGACCAGGATTTCAACCCCGGGGAAGGTCCTTAAAAGAACATATACAGCGCTTTTGGTAGTAAAGGCAGTTAAGAATACACTCCCGGTAACAGTGGCCTCTGGGTAGGAATCAGAAAGCCAGGCATGAAAAGGGGGTACAGCGGCATTGATTATAAAACCAAGGAGTATGAGTTGAGAGGCAAGCCCTCCATATTCTATAAAACCAAATTGTGTGGATCCTGTATTTGATACATGTATGATGATGCCAGCTAAAAGAGCGCAACCGCCGAATATATGAACCATAATATACCTGAATCCAGCATCGAGGGCCGCTTTATCTCTTTGATACCAAATGAGAAATACGGAGGATACTGCCATAATTTCCCAAAAAACAAACAGGGTAAAAATATCGCCGGCAAATGTAACCCCCAGGGTGCTCCCTATATAAAGAAAGGCTGCCACATGCTGCCCAACTTCCCTTACATGGAGGGCATAAACCATTCCTAAAAAGGCCACAATGACAAACACATATCCAAAACACATGCTGAGTTTATCGACCCTGCCAAGGATAAGGTCATATCCCAGAAAGTTATAGACCCAATAGGTACCTTTATGCATATAGAGGAGGTCTATAAAGGCTATCAGAGGAATAAGGAGTTGAAATATCTGTCTTAACCTTCGTTCCCTCAGAAGGGGAAGGAGAATGGCACCCAGAATAAATATAAAGGCAGGAGGTACTATATCAATCATAGTAATCCTCATCCTTCTGGATCCCGTGATGACCTAATGCCTTTGATCCCAGCACAATCACAATGCAGCCAAAAAATCCAAATAGTGCATCAAAGACAGGGATCTTCTCCCACCAAAAATGCACATGTTCATGTGGAATAAATAGTCCAATCAACATACTCACCCCACAGCTAATAAAGAATAGGTATTTTAATTTCCTTCCCATCTACATCCCTCCAAGTATCTTCCCGGCTGCCATAGAAGCTATGTTAAAGAAATTAAAGAAGGCATTTGGAAATATTCCCAGTATAAGTGAAATAATTGCTGTTATCATCAGGGGAACAACCATTCTCATTGGGGCCTCATCAAAATGTGGATTGATAGCCTCTTCAGGTATTTTAAAGAATGCGTTATAGATTATTGGGAAAAAGTAGGCTATGTCCATCATGGCACTTATGAGCAAAACAAAAAGAAAGACCACCTCTTTAGCCTCAAGGGCGCCCAATGCCAAATACCATTTACTGATAAATCCGCACACAGGTGGAGTTCCTGCCACACCCATCGCGCAAACAGCAAATGCGCCAAAAGTTAACGGCATCTGTCTTCCAAGCCCATCGAGTTCACTTATGTTTTCTTTATGGGTCTTCACATAGATGGCCCCCGCAACAAAAAATAGGGTAATCTTCATAAACCCATGGCTGCCAATATGAAATATACTTCCGGTTATAGCGCTTGGGGTGAGCAAGGCAGCGCCCATGACGATTATGGCAAGGTTATTTATGGTGGAAAAGGCAAGTCTTCTTTTAAGATTATCCTGTGCAAGTGCATACATACCGGAAACAATAACGGTGAATGCAGCAAAATAGGCCAATATAATCCACAAATCAAGTTCATGGAGAAGTGCCGGACCGAAAACATAGAGAATAATCCTTAAACAGCCAAAGACACCTGCCTTGACCACTGCTACTGCATGAAGGAGTGCACTTACAGGAGTTGGGGCTACCATCGCAGTAGGTAACCATTCATGCATTGGCATAAGAGCGGCCTTGACACCAAACCCTAATATAAGAATAGAGAACAGGAATATAAGTGCAGCAGGTGAACCGTGACCTGAAAGAAAACCACCAGGTTTGAAGTCAAGGGTTCCTGTAAGGGTGTAGATAAAGATTATGGCAAATAAAATAACCACACCTGCTATAAGGGTGTAGGCAAGATATTTCCTTCCTCCCATGATAGCATCTTCGGTCTCTTTATGGGCCACCAGTGGATAGGTAGCCACTGTTAGTATCTCATAGAATATAAAAAGGGTTAAGAGGTTACCTGCAAAGGCAATTCCCATGGTTGCTGAAAGACAGAGGGCAAAGTTAAAAAAGTACCGTGTCTGGGCATGTTCATTCAATCCCCTGACATACCCTATGGAATAGACTGAGGTTGCAATCCATAACGCAGATGCTAAAACACCAAAAAACATACCAAACTGGTCAACCCTGAACTGCAGTGAGACTCCCGGTGCAAGTGATATAATGGTAAATTCTAATGTCTTTCCATCTAAAATAAAGGGAACCATGGAAAGAACAATGGAAAACTTAATTATGGAGGCAAGAATAGTCCAGAATTCTCTTAAATTCCTGTTTCTTTCACCTGTAAAAATGATAAACAGGGAACCTATAAGTGTTACCAAAACAGCCAATAATGGCCTTATGGAAACTATTGTCTCCATTAGAACTGAGCTCCGCTTTGCTCCATAATTGGAGGGATGGCCTGCCCTTGCGCGACTTTTCTGGAGCATTGTGGTGCCCCTGTAATACTTCGGGAGTATAATCTATAAAACTCAGTTATTGCATGCCAGGCCTGCCCGCCATCTGGCAGGCTGGTCTGGGCCAGGGAATAATAGAATAATGGTAAGAGAAAAGATAACAATCTTAAAAACACTTTTAATCTCAAAAAGGTGTAGAATTCCCAATACATTGTATTATCCTTCGCTGAATCCCTAAAAACCCACAGGAAGAGCAAACTGAATTATAGTAGAAATAATCTTTCCACTCAGAACGCCAAACGACATTATTCCCGCTCCTGCAATAAGTATTGGTACAAGCATGCTTAAAGGCGACTCTTCACGTTTGATAGCCAATTCTGAACCTACGCTGGAATGTTCAGCCACTGGCTCAAGATATGCATTCTCTATACATCTGAAAAAAAGTATAACATTTAAGAGGCTACTTACCAGCAACACTGCCACAAAAATCCACTTATTTGCATCAATTGCGCCAAGGATAAGGTACCATTTGCTAAAAAAACCACAGGTTGGCGGAATTCCTATCACTGAAAGTGCTGCTATGACAAAGACTGCCATAGTAAATGGCATCTTTCTATGAAGATACCTTAATTGAGAGATCTCTCTCTTTCCAGACCTATACATAATGGCACCTACAACCAGAAAAAGGGCAAGCATCATAAAGGCATCATTGAGTATATGGAGGATAGCACCTGTAAGTCCGTTCCTGTTAGCAAGTCCCACTCCTAATGTGATATATCCCACTTCACTTACCAATATATACGCGAGCATCCTTTTTAGGTCAATCTGTGCCAAGGCTAATATCGCACCAAAGAGTATTGCCGCTGCAGCCATCCAGCCGAGAATAGTGGTTACTGGGATCAATTCTATAGAGAAATATGGCTCAAATACGGTAAACATAACCCGTATCATCACATACGCCCCTACCTTGGTCATCAAAGGGGCAAGAAGGGCACTTACTGTAGATGGGGCATAGGTATAGGCATCCGGTAGCCATACATGCAAAGGGAAAAGCGCCATCTTTATGCTCACTCCTACCAAAAAAAAGGCAAAGGCAACCAACACTACCTTAGAATGATAGAGGTCGGGTAATATCTGAGACAGGTCAGCTATATTCAGTGAACCGGTAACTATATAAAGGTAGCCTACACCAAGCAGGTAGAAGCAGGCACCAATGGTCCCAAAGATCACATAATTAAAGCTGGCAAATGGTGCACCATCTTCTCCTACGGCTATAAGGGCATATCCTGCAAGGGATGCAATCTCTAAGAATACATAGAGATTGAACATATCGCCGGTTATCACTATTCCCAAAAAACCCGTGACCTGTAAGAGAAAAATACAATAGAAAAAAACGATCTTTTCTGGTAACTCCTGCTCTACGCTTCTCTTTGAATAAATACCTACCATAAGGGAAACAAATGATACGATGACCAGCACAAAGGCATTGAGGTAATCAATCACATATTCTATCCCCCAAGGAGGCTTCCAGCTTCCCAGATAGTAGTGGATTGTTCCAGCGGTGATAACGATATGTAATGTATGAAGGGACGCGAGAAAAGAGAGGGCGAGGGCCACTAAAGTAATCGGATAACAAAGACTACGTCGAAACCAACCAAAGAGAAGGTTAAGAAATGCGAATATCAGTGGGATAACAACCACCAAAACAGGAGACTGAGGAATCATTTCCGTTGCCATAAAATCTCATTTTCTTCGAGTGTATTGTACCTTTTGTAAATGGCTATTACTATTGCCAGGGCAACTCCCAGGGTACTGACCATGACCACTATAGCAGTAAGCATGAGTACATGCGGTAAGGGGTTTATGTAGGCTGCAGCCTGAATAGCATGGGCTCCGTGACCGTGTCCATGCTCAATAATAGGTAATGTTCCTCCCTTTTTTGCAGCAGTTGAGATAAAAAAAAGGATAATTGCGGTCTGAAATAAGTTCATTCCTATAATCTTTTTGACCAGGTTTCTTTTGCCTATCATGGCATAAAAACCTATCATCATCAGGATAATATAGAGCCAGTAATTGTATTTGTTAATGATAAAGTCGAACATGATTTGTGTTTGTCGGGTTTATTGAGTTTGTTGGATTTTTTGTGTTTAACTACCCCAAGCCCTCAATCCATTTATGTTTTTTACCTTTAACTTTAGTCACTTAAACCGTAACAAGTCATAAATGCTTGGAATCACAATTGACAAATGACTAATGATCAATGACATTCTCTTACTTTCTTTGTCTTCTTCTTCTCAGGATTAGAATACACGAAACGCCGGCAGTAAAGATTACAGTAGTCTCTCCCAGGGTATCATAGCCCCTGTAATCTGCAAGCACTGAGGTAACTACATTTGGTGTGGCCGTCTCCTCCATAGTCTTCTCTATGTACCTGGGTGAAACATGAAGGCTTGCAGGAGAATTGGGATCACCCCAGTCAGGCATATCCATGGCACCATAAATAAGTATTATCCCCGTTATAATCACAGTAATAAGTGCCAATACCCTCAATCTTTACTCCTCCTTTTCGTTTTACTTACTGCTGCAATAAATAATACTGTCCCTACACCTGCACTCACAGATGCCTCAGTAAAGGCAACATCGACAGCACCCATCTCCGTCCATAAAAGACACATAAAGAAACTATATGCACCAAGTATATATACAGCGCTTAACAGATCCTTAACAGAAATTGCAGCTATAGCACATATGATAACAAAAATCAGGAGTATAAAATCAAAGGCTGCTATCATTTTATCTTCTCCTTGTTTTTAACCCATAGCTCCAGACCGCATCTCATAGCAGCCCTAGAAATGGCATGGGTAGAGGTAGGCTGGGCAAGGAACATAAATACTGCGATAAAGATTATCTTCAAGCTTGTAAGGGAAAATCCCTCATAGATGCTCAGGCCAATAAGAGATAAAAGAACTGCAAGGGTATCACCTTTTCCTGTTGCATGGAGGCGGCAGTAAAAATCAGGAAAGCGTAAAAGCCCAACTGTTGCTGCTAAAAAGAAAAAGAACCCCACAAGAAAAAACGGAATAGAGGTTAAATGGAGCATATGCATTAGATCTCCCCTCCTATCTCTAAGTATTTGGCTGCGGTGATTGTGCCAATAAAATTAAGCAGGGCATAGACCATACTGATATCTACAAACATATCCACCCTATTGTAGATAAAGCCCATAATTAAAAGAATAACAAGGGTCTTGGTGCCAATAGCAGAGATAGCTGCAATCCTGTTGAGTATACCTGGTCCAAATATACCTCTGTATAGACACAGAAATACAAGGGTAAATAGACCCATTCCGAGACATAATAAAAAGTTATTCATCGCGTGTCCCTCAACCTTCCTCATCCTCAGGAAGCACTCCTCCTGTGGATATGTCAAAAAAGATGGAAAACATGACCGCCATTACAGCAATTCCAACGCCAATCTCAACACCGAGAATACCAAGAGACCGTGCCTGGGCGGGTATTACCTTTAAGAGGGTAGATAGTCTTCCATAATCCAGATAATTGCCTCCCTTAATGAGGCACAGCAATCCGATTCCCGAATAGATTAATAAGCCAAAGGAGCTAAAGAGGCCTGCCTTGAGCTCAGACATCCTTTTCTTTGCATCCTCAAGACCATGGGTTATAAGATACAAAATAAAACTTGCACCTAAGATAACGCCCCCCTGAAAGCCTCCTCCTGGGCTGTGATGACCGTGCATAATAACATAGAGGGCATAAATCTGGATAAATGGTACAAGTACCCTCGATACTGTTCTTATAATAATATCATCTGAGCTACTGATCATTTGAGTGCCCCAAATATGCTCGCAACATCTAAAACATCCTGAATATATACGTGGTCTGCCTCCATAATGACATGGGCAATCTTATCTTCCATTTCTCCGGTATTAAGATCATAGGCAACCTTTCTATCCAGGGC
>LJNA01000075.1 GCA_001304365.1 Syntrophobacter sp. DG_60
TTATTGGAATTGTGGATGCCTATTGTGCTATGATTACTGATAGGCCCTACCGGAAGGCCTTAACTCAAGAAGGGGCTATAGCCGAGCTTAAGAAGGGTGCAGGCACACAATTTGACCCAGAGCTGGTTGATAAGTTTATAAAGTGCCTAAAAGACCTAAAAGAAAGGAAATTTTAGGAAATTTTAAGCAACCTAAAGTTGCGGTTAGCTTTTTTTTAATAAGCCCTCTCTTTTCTTTCTTTGACCTTTCACCCCGGAATGTACCTTCTTAATCTCACAGAATCCTTTCCATTGTCCTATCCCACCTTCTTTTTTCTTTGAAGGAGGAAGGCAATTGATGAATCCCAGGCAAATCTGGTGCCGGGGTCATTGAGCGCTAAAAGAAGATAAAACCAACATGAAAAAGGCCACAAAACTTTTTCTTCTCCTGGTCTTCTTTATTTTTGTCTCTTGTATAAGCCAGCATTTAAAATCTCCTAAGAAAATAGTAGCTATTTTTGACCAAGTTTATGGTACTTCAGAAATGAGTTCCATTGCTTCTTATACTACAGGGAATTTTAGGGATGCTAAACCTAAGGAAGTTTGGGTAATTGATACCTGGAAGGTTTTAAAGAGGCTAGAATATAAAAGGTTAAACAGCAAATTTATAGATTCCAAAATAGAAGGCAACAAGGCTATAGTGGTTCTTCAAACCCAGATACATGCTACAGGAGGGAAAGTTGACCAAAAAGAGGTATTCTATTTGATAAAACAAGATGGCACTTGGAAGATTGATGAACTGGTGGTTACCGATGAGGAACTGGAAGAAAGGAAGGAAAAAATATAAAGCTTTTTTTAAGTTTGAAGCATCTGGGTGCGACAATCCTTGGAGGTGGCTTTAGAAGTAATAGCAACCGCTAAAAATAGCTTTAATAAATCCCAGAAAAACTGGTGCCGGGGCCCAGAGTCGAACTGGGGACACGCGGATTTTCAGTCCGCTGCTCTACCGCCTGAGCTACCCCGGCCAAAAACCCAGCTTATAAAAAACCATGCCCATTGTCAATACCCGCTTTTCTTTTATCACAGGGCTACATCAAGGGTCCGGGGATAAGTAATTTAACAAAGGCTTGATTTAAGCCACAGATTTACACAGAATGGCACAGATGGGCTTTGGGCTTTGTCATTAGATATCCAATCTATTGGCCTCTAAGGCATGGGTTTGAATAAATTCCTTTCTAGGCTCTACGGCCTCACCCATTAAGATGCTAAAAAGTTCATCGGCCAAAATGGCATCTTTTATATCGACTTTTAACAATATCCTCTTTTCTGGATTCATAGTGGTTTCCCAAAGCTGGCCGGGATTCATCTCGCCTAAACCCTTATAACGCTGAAGAGTATAGCCCTTTTTAGTCTCTTCTAAAATTTTTTCCCAAAGCTCCTTTTTCGATGTAAGCAGTGTTTCTTTGCCATCACTGCTTAATATATATGGAGGTTCGCCTAAGATATCTAGCTTCCCATCAATGATAAGGCATTTTTGATAATTAAATCCATTAATTAGTGCCCTATTTACCTCAATCTCTCTTCCATCTATATCCACCCTGAGTATATGGTCTCCATTTTTAACCAATGCCTCGGCCCTTAACCCCTTCTCCCCCATTTTCTCAATAATATTTAAAATATTAGCCTCGCTAATCTCCTTTAGCCCTAAATGGATTAAGGTTTCTATCAATCCTTCAGGATAGCCTTGTTTGGTTATCTCTTCCATAAATCTTTTATAAAGCAAGGCGTTCGTAAGAAGTGCCTTTAACCCCCTGCCTTTTATCTCATTACCTTGGTGATTTTTCACCCTCATTCTAAGGCCTGCTTGCTCAATAAATAATCTCTCTAAACCTACCTCGTCCTCCACATAAAATTCCTCTTTTTTACCTCTGGCTATACGGAAAAGTGGGGGTTGAGCAATATAAAGATGCCCCTTTTCAACAATTTCTGACATTTGGCGATAGAAAAACGTCAAAAGTAGTGTACGGATATGAAGCCCGTCCATATCGGCATCCGTCATAATAATAACCTTATGGTACCGCAGTTTAGTTATGTCGAAATCTTCACCAATATTGGTACCCAGGGCCGATATAATGGTACGAATTTCTTGACTACTCAGCATCCTATCCACCCGTGTCTTTTCTACATTAAGGATCTTCCCCCTTAAAGGCAAAATAGCCTGGAATCTCCTATCTCGTCCCTGTTTGGCCGAGCCCCCTGCCGACTCTCCCTCTACTAAGAACAATTCACATTTGGCAGGATCCTTTTCCTGACAATCTGCTAGCTTACCAGGCAATGTGGTTTCGCCTAATGCGCCCTTACGATGAACAAGCTCCTTGGCCTTCCTGGCAGCCTCCCTTGCCCTGGCGGCTTCTATAACTTTTTTAAAGATATTTTTGGCTGTAGATGGGTGTTCCTCTAAATAATGCAGTAGCTCTGTATTTACCAGAGACTCCACAATACCCTTAATCTCGCTATTACCTAAACGTGTCTTGGTCTGTCCTTCAAATTGTGGGTTAGGTACCTTTAGGCTAATTACAGTAGTCAGTCCTTCCCTTACATCATCGCCTGTAAGCTTTTCCTTTTTTAGTAAATTGTTTTGGGTGGCGTAGGTATTAAGACAACGAGTTAGGGCAGATTTAAAGCCTATTACGTGTGTTCCTCCTTCGCGGGTATTAATACTATTTACAAAACTTAAAACCCGCTCGTTGTATGTATCATTGTATTGTAAGGCAACTTCTATTTTTAGGTGGTCTTTTTCACCAAAAATATAAATAGGTTCATGAATTGCTGCCTTGGCACGATTCAAATACTCTACAAAACTGACAATGCCGCCTTGGTACCTAAAAGCCTCCTCTTTTTGGCACCGTTCGTCAAATAGTTCAATGGTAAGGCCTGGGTTAAGAAATGCCAATTCACGTAAATGTTGGTTTAAAATATCAAAGCGAAAATCAATGTTATCAAAAATTTCCCTATCCGGGCGGAAGGTTACCTTTGTCCCTGTAGAACTGGTTTGACCTATAATTTTAACGGGGGTGACCGCTCTCCCTTTTTCATAACGCTGCTGATATATATTCCCTTGTTTTTTGACCTCTACCTCTAGGTATTCTGAAAGAGCATTTACTACGGAAATACCCACACCATGAAGTCCACCAGAAATTGTATAAATCTTTTGGTCAAATTTTGCCCCGGCATGAAGTCTTGTCATTACTACCTCTACCGCAGGAATCCCCTCACTGCTATGGATGTCTACAGGAATGCCACGGCCATTGTCCTCAACAGACACACTATTATCGCAGTTAATGGTTACCTTAACCCAGTTGCAATATCCCACCAAGGCCTCATCAAGGCTATTATCTATTGCTTCATACACAAGGTGATGTAGCCCTTCAAAATCAGTATTCCCAATATACATGGCGGGCCTTTTTCTTACAGCTTCCAGTTCTTGTAAAATTTTTATGCTTTCGGCATTATATTCCATGGTTTTAACCCACTATTGGCATGATTAATGCTTTAAAACCTAAATCCTCTTCCCCTGTTAATACACAGGCTTTGTCTTTATTTAATCCCAAATGTACTATAGGACTTTCCATAACATTTAAAGCATCCAACAAAAAGGAGGTGTTAAGCATTATTTGAAATGGCTCTGCTTTATATTCGATATCTAAATCTTCATGCGCGGTGCCAATTTCTGAGTTATCCACTTCGACTTTAAGTTTAGAAGGGTTAAATAGAAATCTCGCTGCTTTATTTTTACTAGTAATTATTACCAACATTCTCTTTAAAATCTCCCTCAATTCATCCCTAGAAGCCCTTGCTTCATACTCATCGTCTTTTGGAATATAAGACTTATAATGTGGAAATTTTTTATCTAAAACTCTTATAAAAAGGGTGTTGGTTTTTGCTCTAACAATACCTACCCGGTCGTCAAACCCTATTTCTAGACTCCCTCCTTCTGTTAAGCGAAGCATTTCTGTTATGGCCTTGCGTGGTATAATTATACCTGTCTCAAATTGAAATACATCTAACTCACTAAATGGCGCTTCCATATAGGTTAGGCGGTAGCCATCTGAGGAAACTAAGCGAATTTTTGGTATATCTGATTTTATCTTTTCAAAGAAAATGCCCGAAAGTTCTCTACTTGCCTCCTCCATTTCCCTTGCCATAGAAAATTGCGTCTTTATAACTAGTTTTTTTAATATATCTTGGTCAATAGAAATAGTTTTTAAATGCTCTGTTTCAGGAAAATCAGGGAAGTCCTCTGCAGGCAGAGTAGCTAGGGAGAAAAATGCGCGGCCACCTTTAATATCTAACCAATGATTTTCATTTTCTCTTAAATAAACTTGGTCACAATCCAAAAGTCTTATAATTTCATAAAGCTTTGCACCTGGAATGGCTACTTCTCCTTTTTGGATAATCTGTGCAGGACAATTCCCTTTTATCAGTAGTTCTAGATCAGTGGCTGTGACTTCCAAACTTGATTCAGCCTGCAATAAGATATGCGAGAGGATAGGCATAGTTGTCCTTCTTTCAATCACAGCCTGAATTTTTTGAAGGACGTCGAATAATATGGATTTTTTAATATTTAACTCCATAATTAACTCCCTTTTAATGTAGTTATCTATTTATTAATTTAACGTTTTTATTCTAAATATAATAGTAAGCTTTGGTTAAAATGTTCAAAAACCATGTTTTTATTTAAAAGGTTTAATTTAAATTTCAACAATTTATCAACTATTAAATTCAGTAATTTTAGACAAACCTACTAAATTTTCTTCTTTTACATCAACTAGTTTAACCCCTTTAGCCATTCTACCGGAGGCAGGAATCTGTTTTACCTTTAAACGGATGATCCGACCTTGACTAGTAATTAACAAGATTTCATCGTTTTTTTCAACACAAACCATTTTTACAACAAATCCTGTTTTATCACTAATTTTGGTAGCAATAATGCCCTTTCCACCCCTCCCCTGCACCCTAAATTTTGAGGTTTTTGTTCTTTTCCCATAGCCATTTTCTGTTGCTATTAAAATAAATCCTTTATTGGGTTGTAAAATTTCCATCCCTATAACTACATCATTTTCTGTTAGGCGCATACCTTTTACCCCTCTAGACTGCCTTCCTGTAGCCCTTATTTTAGATTCTTTAAACCTAATACTTTTACCCATTCTACTTAGTAAAAACACCTCTTTTTCTCCAGTTATTAATCTCCCAGCCACTAGTTCATCATCTGGATCAAGCCCTATTCCTCTGATGCCCCTTACAGTGGAAGCCAAATAACTAAATTTATTTAAAAAGGTTTTTTTAACTAATCCCCCTTTAGTGGTCATTAGCACATAGGCCTGTTTATGGAAGTCCTCTACAGACAGGACAAACGCAATAGCCTGTTTATAAGCAAGGTTTAATAAGTTCACTAAAGGCCTTCCCGCGGCTGTGCGGCCCGCGGCTGGGATTTCATGCACTTTTAAGGTATAGGCCATTCCATCTTTTGTGAAAACTAGTAGATAATTATAGGTAGAGGTGACAAATATATGTTGAGCAAGATCCCCTCTTTTGGTATCTACACCTATGATACCCTTTCCCCCTCGGCGTTGACTTTGATATACTTCAAGGGGGATTCTCTTCACATACCCACGATGTGTCAAGGTAACCACCACTTGTTCATTTACAATAAGGTCTTCTAAAGAAATATGCTCTTTATAAGGCCTGATTTCTGTTCTTCTTCCATCTTTATATAATTGTTTTGTTTCTAAAAGCTCTTCTCTAATAATTTGGGAAACCATTTCCTTGCTTGCTAGAATAGCTTCATAGTAGCTAATGGCCTTTAGTAATGATTTATAGTCTTGAATTAGTTTCTCCCTTTCCAATCGGGTTAAACGTTGTAATTTCATATCTAAAATGGCCTGTGCTTGCTGTTCAGTGAGGGAAAATTGGGACACCAATCCCTGTTTGGCCTCCTTGGGACTAGCTGATTTTTTAATCAGGGCAATGACCGGATCAAGGTGGTCTAGAGCAACCCTTAGGCCCTCTAATAGATGGGCCTGTTCTTTTGCTCTTTTTAATTCATATTTTGTGCGGCGGATGATTACTTCACGACGATGCTCTAAGAAGTGGTGTAATAGGTCTTTTAGAGAAAGTATTAATGGGCGGTTATTGACCAAGGCTAGCACGATGATGCCATAGCTGGTTTCTAGGGGGGTATAGGCATAGAGCTGATTTAAGATGGTTTGTTTATTTTCTCCCCTTTTTAGCCCAATAACTACCCGAATGCCTTCTCTATCCGATTCATCCCTTAGTTCACCAATTCCCTCTATCCTCTTGGTTTTTACCAGTTCAGCTATCTTTTCTACCAACCTGGCCTTACATACTTGATAAGGAATTTCAGTAATTACCAGAAACTCTTTTTCTGCTCTTTGCTCTGTTTCTACCCTTCCTCTAATACGAATGGTCCCCTTCCCACAAAGATAGGCCTCTTTAATGCCCTCTTGTCCACAAATGATGCCGCCAGTGGGGAAGTCAGGGCCTGGCAAGGTCTTCATTAACTCTTCTAAGGAAATAAAAGGGTTTTCTAAATAGGCAATGAGTGCATCTATTATTTCCCTTAAATTATGAGGTGGAATGTTGGTGGCCATGCCCACAGCTATTCCTGATGAGCCGTTAAGTAGCAAGATGGGTAGCCGTGTAGGCAACACCACGGGCTCTTGTAGTGTCTCATCATAATTGGGCACCCAATCTACAGTCTCCTTTTCCAAATCTAGCAAGAGTTCTTGGGCTATGTGGCTCATACGTACCTCTGTATAACGCATGGCCGCAGGGGGGTCTCCATCCATGGAACCAAAGTTCCCCTGTCCATCTATTAATGGGTAACGCATAGAAAAGAACTGGGCCAAGCGCACCAGTGCATCATAGACAGATGCATCACCATGTGGATGATATTTACCTATCACATCACCCACAATCCTTGCAGACTTCTTATGTGGTTTATTCCAATCATTGTTTAAGGTTCTCATAGTGTAGAGAATGCGTCGGTGCACAGGCTTAAGGCCATCTCTTACATCGGGCAATGCCCGCCCGATGATGACGCTCATGGCATAATCTAGATAAGAATGCTTTATTTCCTCTTCTAAAGGCACTATTTTGGTTTGCATGGCATAAGAATACATTAAAAACAGGAAAAAGTCTAGGTTGGAGTAACGGGTATTTTTAGGATTTTGTCAAAATAATTTTAACGGAGAGACCAAGACAGATGGTGGAGGTTGGGAGAAAATAATTTTGAATTTGAGGTTTTCTGGCATCTCGGGACCAAAAGTCGAGTTTGTTCTTTTTTGTTAAATTGCTCGCTGCTGGACTTTGATGTAGCCCTGAACAGAGGGCCGGAGTGGCGGAATAGGAAGACGCGGGGGACTCAAAATCCCCTGGGCCTTGAGTCCATGTGGGTTCGACTCCCACCTCCGGCACCAAAAAAGCAAAAGGCGGTATACATTGAAGCTAAAAAAACAACTGTTATTTATAATAATCCCCCTTCTCATTATTGGTGTATTTCTTTGGCTTACTTATTTTGAAACCAAGGCACCTGAAATCTTTGTTTCGCCTAAGCCTGGAGAGTTTTTAACAGCAGCAAATACCTTTACTATAACTTTTAAAGAAAAGGGGTGTGGTCTGAAAGAGGTGGGGGCAGCACTTGAGCAAGATAAGTTTGAGCAAAAAGTTTACCAAGAAGTCTACCCCAGGAAGGGACAGTTTAAAAACCTTCTTAAGGAAATAAAACTAGATGTTTACCCACGAAAATTGGGGTTGCATGATGGGAAGGCTACTTTAAAGATTTATGCTAGGGACCATTCTTTATGGCATTGGCCTAAAGGGAACTATAAAGAGCTGATTTACAATGTGAAAGTTGATGCCACTTTGCCCACTATTGAAATCCTTACGCGGGCTCATAATCTTCGTAAGGGTGGGACAGGTTTGGTTGCGTACCGTGCCGGTGAAGAGCTTGTGAATTATGGTGTAAAGGAAGATGGTTTATTTTTTCCAGGATACAAATGGCAAGGATTATATCTTAACCTTTTTGCCTTTCCTTATGATGCTTCACAGAGTATAGTCTTTAGGTTAGTTTATTTAGACAAGGCAGGGAATAAAGGCGAAGGAGGATTTTATTATAATTTAATTCCCAAAACCTTTAAACATGAGAGCATTACCATTACTGATAACTTTCTAAGGGCAAAAATGCCTGAATTCTGGAATATCTATCCTGAGCTAGAAGGGAAATATTTGGAGACATTTTTAAAGGTCAATAGTGACCTGCGCCATCTGAACCATGAAGAGATTAAAAAGACCTGTCAGACCTCCCAGTCTTTCCCCCTTTGGCATGGTGCCTTTTTAAGGATGAAAGGTGCTCCAAGTGCAGGGTTTGCGGATTACAGGGTCTATTATTATAGAGGTAAAGAAATTGACCGTCAGGTTCATCTAGGGATAGATATTGCATCTTTGGCCCATTGGCCTATCCCTGCAGCCAATGATGGGATAGTGGTTTATAAAGGATATTTAGGGATATACGGGAATGTCATTATTATAGACCATGGTTTAGGGCTTTTTAGCCTTTACGGTCACCTTAGTAGTTTTCAGGTAGAGAAAGGTCAAAAGGTATGTAAGGGCGACATTATTGGCTATACAGGGACAACAGGTTTGGCAGGTGGAGACCACCTACATTTTAGTATCCTTATCCATGGGGTATTTGTTGATCCTAGAGAGTGGTGGGACCCACATTGGATGAAAGACAATGTTTACAGCAAACTAAGTAAGCTAGGGTTAATACGTTAATACTTAATGATATTAGTAGATACCCATGCTCACTTGGATATGCCTCAATTTGGAAGGGATTTGGAAGAAGTTTTGGCCCGCAGCAGAGAGAGGGGTATTGCTGAGATTATCACTATTGGAACAGACATCTCTAGTATCAAAAAGGCAATAGCGCTTGCAGAAAAATACCATTTTATTTGGGCAGCAGTGGGCATCCATCCCCATGATGCAAAGACCTTTAATAAATCAAGTTATTTGATGCTTAAAGAGTTGGCATCCCATGAAAAGGTTGTAGCCATTGGGGAGGTGGGGCTTGACTTCTATCGGAATCTCTCACCACATGAAAAGCAGCTTTATGCCTTTAAGTCTCAAATTAATCTGGCAAGGGAGTTAGGGAAACCACTTATCATTCATTGTAGAGATGCTATCTCTGAAGTATGGCAGGTTTTAAAAGAAGAAAATGGTTTCTCTCTAGGTGGTGTATGGCACTGTTTTTCAGGGGATGTAGTTTTAGCCAACGCCTGCATCAAAGAAGGGTTTTTTATCTCTATAGGGGGCATTATCACCTTCCCCAAGGCAGAAAAACTTAGGGCATTAGTAAAAGAAATTTCCTTAGAACACACCCTTTTAGAGACAGATGCCCCATTTCTGGCACCAGTGCCTATGCGCGGAAAGAGAAATGAGCCTTCTTTTCTTTATTTTATTGCTGAAGAGGTAGCAAAGATCAAGCAGAAAGCAGTTAGTGAAGTAGCCAAAAAAACTACAGAAAATGCAAGATATTTATTTAAAATAACCTAATATTAGATGGCCCGTTGACAATGATTTTAATCAACTGCTAGTATTCCCTAACCCAAAATTATGTACAAGTTTTTTTTAAAAAAAATCGTAATTTCCTTTTTGTTACTTTTCTTTTGGACAGGCGTTGTTTCAGCTCGTGAAGTAATACTAAGGGATATTATACTCACTACTAGCAAGACGAACTTGTTGGCATACTTTACCATAGATGGTTGTTTTACCAAAAATATGCAAGAGGCTATTTTTAACGGTGTTCCTGTAACTTTTACCTTTATTGTAAAGCTTAACAAAAAAAGGACACTTTTTCCTGACAAACGGATTAATAGCTTTAAAATCTACCATACTATTAAATATGACCAGCTTAAAGATGTATTTGAAATTAAACGTACAGAAAGGTCTGAAGGGGTATTGACCCTAAAAGATTTTGTACAGGCCAAACACATCATGGGAGAGGTAGAAACCAAAGTTGCCCCTCTTTTTAGATTAAAAAAAGGAGAAAAGTACCAGTTTTCTCTTAAAGCAGAATTAAACAAAGTGACCCTTCCTTTATATCTTCACTACATCTTCTTCTTTGTCTCCCTTTGGAATTTTGAAACAAATTGGTATAATATAGTGTTTACATATTAATTATGATTGATCAACGCGAAAGAAAAAAGCGACGGCGGGAAGGGATAATAATCCTTATCCTTATCTTATTAATCTCTGGCCTTGCCTTTATTGAATCTAAACTGTTCAGCCCTAATGCCCATCCCCCCCTAGCCAACAGTCTACTGCTTTTTATCCTTATTAATTTAAACGTTATTTTACTTCTTTCTTTAGTCTTTTTGGTATTAAGGAATGTAGTAAAGCTTGTTGCTGAGTACAAAAAGGGCATTTTAGGAAGTAAAATCAGAGCTAAGTTAGTAGTACTTTTTGTGAGCCTTTCTTTACTCCCTACCTTAGTTTTATTTGGTATATCCATAAAATTTGTATTTTCAAGCTTTAGTTACTGGCTCAACTTTAGAGTGGAAAACACCTTAAATCAAGCTATGACTGTAGGACATCTCTATTATAAAGAGACCTCTAAGGATGTTTTACGCTGCGCCCAGATTCTCAGTAGAGAAATAAAGAGAGGAAACTTATCTCTATCTAAACATTGGTTAGGAAGAAAAATCCAAGAATACAATCTTAGCTTTCTTGAGGTATATGATAAAGACAAAAAACTCCTCAGGGCCTTCTATCAAAGACCTGTTAAGAACGCAATTTCTTTAAAAAATAACCTTGATCAAGTTCTTACCAAAAAGCAGGCCGTTGCCATGATTACTAGGTCTTCTACCGGGGATTTAGCCCTTGCCATAGTCCCCATTTTTTCTGATTCTCATGAATTAAAACGGATTTTAATAGCTGGAAGACGCATTCCTACAGAAATGGCTGAGGGATTGCAGGGTATTAGAATCAGTGGTGAGGATTATAAGCAGTTTATGCTGGTACAGAATCCGTTGAAGCTCACTCTTCTTATTACTTTTTCTGTTATAACTTTGCTTATTCTATTTGCTGCCACTTGGGTAGGTTTTCGATTGGCAAAAAATATTACCGCACCCATTCAAACCTTGGCAGAGGCTACTCAAAAAATAGCTAGTGGAGATCTGGACTTTTCTTTACATACAGAGGCAAAGGATGAATTGGGCATGTTAGTCAAATCCTTTAATCAGATGACAAAGGATCTAAGAACCAGTAAGGAACGTTTAGAGAGGGCATATGAGGTTTTAAGACAGCGCAACATTGAGATTGAGCAGCGCCGCTGGTATATGGAGATAATTTTAAAGAATATCGCTACTGGGGTAATTTCTATTGATGCAGATGGTTATATTACTACTGTAAATCCTGCCGCTAAAAGAATCCTAAAACTTGAAAGTGAAGATTTAATAGGAAAAAGATTGGAAAATTTGTTTAAGTCTTATGATCTAAAGGAAATTGTTGAGATTATGTATCTTTTAGAAAAGGGCAATGAACTTATAGAAAAACAATTGCGATTTTCTTTCAATGGGCAAAATTTAAGCCTATTGGTCAGTGCTACAGCCCTGAAGGATGAATCAGGGCATCCACTTGGGGCAGTGTTTGTATTTGAAGATTTGACCCAGTTAGAAAAAATGCAGCGAGTAGCGGCCTGGCGGGAAGTGGCTAGGAGAATTGCTCATGAGATCAAAAATCCGCTTACACCCATTCAGCTCTCAGCTCAAAGGTTAAGGCATCGGTATTTAGATAAATTTTCAGAAGATGGGCAGGTATTTAATGAATGTGTCCAAATGATTATTCATGAGGTAGAGGGGTTAAAGAAGTTAGTAAATGAATTTTCCAATTTTGCACGGTTGCCAGAAGCCCATCCAGTACCTAACAATTTAGCAAAGATTGTTTCTGAGATCTTGGCTGTCTACTGTACTGCGAATCAAGACATTCAATTTGAATTCAAACAGATAAGGCCAGTGCCTATATTTAACCTAGATAGTGAGCAGATAAAAAGGGCCCTGATTAATCTATTAAATAATGCTATCGCATCCATAGATGGTGAAGGGGGAATAGAGATTGTTCTTGATTACGAGGCTCGTCTTAAGATCGCTAGACTAGAGGTGAGGGATACAGGGCGGGGCATTCCTGATAAAGATAAAACAAAATTGTTTGAACCATATTTTTCTACTAAAAAATCAGGCACCGGTTTGGGTTTAACCATTGTTCACACCATTGTCTCAGACCATCAAGGGTTTATAAGGGTGAAGGACAACCATCCCAAGGGTACGGTGGTTACCATCGAACTCCCGGTACACACTTAACCTCGGATATTATTACCACAGATATTTTAAAAATACAGTGGCAATCACCATATAGACCAAAATACCTACAATGTCATTGGCAGTGGTTACAAATGGCCCGGAGGCTACAGCAGGGTCAACGCCCAACCGCAGTAGAATAGCTGGCATAAGCGTGCCCATTAATACTGCTATATTCATGGCACAAAACATAGAAAGTCCCACTACTACCCCAAGAAATGGGTGCCCGCCATGCCATAGGTAGGCCACTAGGCCTACAGTAAGGCCACAAATAGCAGCCATCAGCAAAGCCACTTTTATTTCTTTAAACAGGTGGTATCTAAAACTGTATAAGCTAATCCTTCCTGTGGCCCACCCCCTTACTGAGATAGTAGAAGATTGAAGACCAACATTCCCCCCCATCCCTGTAATCACAGGAATAAAGGTTACTAAGACTAAAACATGAGACAAAGTCACTTTAAACAGCCACATAAGGTAACCTGTCAATAGCCCACCAAAGAGGTTTGTCAACAACCAAGGAAGGCGAATCCCAGCAATCCTCATAACATTACCACCATATACCACTTCCTCTACATCTGTTCCTGCTAAACGGTAGAAGTCTTCTGAGGTCTCTTCTTCAACTACATCCATTATATCATCAATGGTAATACGACCTAATAAAATACCACTGTGATCTATTACTGGAGCAGAAACCAAGTCATATTTTTGGAATTTTTTAGCCACTTCTTCCCGATCTTCATCCACATGGATTAGGACAGGTGACTTTTCCATAATTTGGGAAAGTGTTTGCGTGGAATGGGCAGAAATTAATCTATGTAAAGGGATTAATCCCAAGGGTTGTTGTTTTTTATTCACTACAAAGACCGTGTGATACTCCCCTTCCGATGCCAAAGCTATCTGCCGAATCTGTTTTATGGCCTCTTCTACGGTGATAGTAGCCAGTAAGACTAAGAGTTCTGTTTGCATTAGCCCGCCAGCCGTTTCTTCTGGATATTTCAAAAGCCTTTTTACTTTTACAGATTCCTGTAAAGGGATATACTCTAAAAACTTACTGGCCTTTTCCTTTGGCAGATCACCCACGATATCGGCTGCCTCGTCAGAAGGGAGGTCTTCTACAATATCTGCCAAGCGGTCATGTGTTAGGTCTTTAAGGATTATCCTACGTATATTTTCAGAAAGCTCAACAATCACCTCTGAGG
>LJNA01000076.1 GCA_001304365.1 Syntrophobacter sp. DG_60
ATATTACCCAAAAAATCAATAAAATTGCCTCTGGTAATTCATTAAAAAGATTACCTGAAACCATCAAAGGAAGGCTGTGTTAAGGGAGGTCTTGACAGGCTGTGGTGTTAGGCGACGTTGCATCACTGCTATCGGAAGAGTGAAGGTTGTAATTCCTTCGGTTTAGGTCTTTCTACCGTTTGGTCGTTCCAAATCACTTCCACAAGACTGCTAATGTTTGCCTCATTCGAATTAAGATAGTCTAAAATCGTTTCTCTTCCTTTAACTCTAGATAGTGTTGTTATTAAACGGGCCATTAAGATAACTTTTATATCATTACGGCTTAACCTTCTCCCAGCCTTGTTAAATCTCTTTACAAGTTCTTGAGTTTCCTTATCCGAATCTGTGAGAAGATTTTTAGGAACTTTTATAAAAGGCTTTATAAAACTAAGTTTCCGGCAAACGATAATGATATCTAAATCAATCGGCTCTTTTGCTTGATGCTTCGGTACTGCAACTGACATTTCTGACTTAACTGGATGTGTAGCCTCTATGTAAAAGCCAGACCTCTGAACTGCTTCTACAATTGCGGACCATCCTTCATGGCGTGAGTGGTGGTATGTAAATATGAGTAAGCCCTCATGTTTCAAAACTCTATGGCAATCCCTAAAGACAGCCGCCAAATTGTTTACAAAAGCGTCTGCGTCTGCTTGCTGAACCTCCTCTTCGCTTCGTGTAGATTTTGCCTGAAATACATCTTTGCTTCCAAGGATTTGTCTTTGCCAGACATAAAAGAAGTCAGCCAGCTGAGAGTAATAGACATTATCGAAAAATGGAGGATCCGTAATAACTGCATCAACAGCACCATCTGCAATACTTGTTTTAGACGAACTCCCGCATGAGAGGTATATACCCGCCTTTTTTTCATTAAACTCCTTGTAATTTGTAGCAATCTTGTCTCCTATCTTTTGGTTAATTCCAATTATTTTTATACCCGACGGACGTTTCTTATTATCACAAATCTTTAATTCAAAAGGAGTTTTTTGATAAGCCAAAGCTCGTAATATGCGACTTTCAAATAGCGTTGAGAAAGAACCAGAGGATTTCGGTGTACCCCACAGGTTTGCTTCTAATGGTGTTCTCTCAGGTTTCAGAATATGGTGCGAGAACATATGTCGTACAGCGCCAGTACCCTCACCTTTGAAGGAACAAAACATGTTGTTAAACTCAAGACACCCGGAAAACAAGCAAGCAAATAGGTAACGAAGCGATTCTTCTTCAATTTCACGTATCCGCTCAGCTAATAGGCTTAAACATAGTAGTTGCCTGTCATTAAACATCTGATGCCAATACCAGTAATTATAATTTAGCACTTGGTTGGTATTGTAACCCGGTTGGATTGCAACTATTGGGTAATCTATATCAATTTCCTTCAGGGCATTAGATGCTTTCTCATATAAGGATTTATCAAATTGATCAATGGGAAGATATTGTTTCTCCCCATTTGGCTTAAGCACCATCTTCGCATACACTCGATATTGGGGAGAACAATTGAGGTTCTTCACTGCAGAGACAATTGAAAATGTCTTTCCACATTTCGGGCAGGTAGCTTTCGTCCTATCAGCTGGGCCCTGTTGGGGGTTGTAAATCATGTGACATTCTTTACAACGCGTTTTAGTATCATGTATCAAAACCGAATTAATAGCTCCGCAGGTTGGGCATAACGATTTCGCTCCACCATATCGACTTGGATAAGCATGCTGAACAAAGATTCGCTTACTGAAAAGGTCTACAAAATTTCCGCAGTTGGGACATGGTAAAACTTTAACCCAGAAATAGTAGAGAACATCCACAATCCCATAATCTTTGGTTTGGGCTTTGTAATATGCCTTAATCTTGTCAGCAATGCCATGCTCAATAGAGTGAAATGTTCCACGGACCTCGGATTCTAAATAGCTGCTAAGAGCATTTTTTACTATGAAGTAAGAAACTGGATTTATATCGCGTCCTATTACCCGACACCCTATCTTGCGAGCTTCGCCGAGAGTAGTCCCACTCCCCATGAAGGGATCATAGACCAAGCTATCTGGGAATCGGACACGTTTATAAAATAGGTCAAATATATCTGTTCCTGGTGGCGTACAGGCTCCTATAATTATTGCGCGAAAAACTGAACCTAGCCTCTGAGCCCACCACTTGTGGATATGGTAGATTGGTCGGTAAATCTCCTTTCGCCAGGATTCAATTTCAGCAATATTGCTAATTGCCTCAAATGGAAATGATGATTCGATGGCTTTTCTGTTTTGTGGTCCGGATGGGGTTTTGTAGACCGGTCGCTCTTCGGCCACTTTGATATTCCGTCTGAGACGCTGGCCGGTCATTTTTGAGCTATGTTTGCCCATCGCATTATCTCTTTATTTAAGTTACTCTCTCCACAATTAAGTAGACGATACCCTAACTGGCAGTCGAAATCTACCACGACTTTGGGTTCTTGTTACACGAGATGGTGTTGGAAAGGGGTCCCTCAAGTCAATAACAGCATGATCCTGTGGAATATCACTTTTTATCCGGTAACAATAAAACATACTTTCTTTTTTCCCCGCTGACCGGAACAATCGATATACCAATCCCAATTTTTTATTCAAACTTTCCAAATCTTGAGCTGGATGAATAAGTGTGACAAAATGGTCAAGCTCCGGGGCTCCGAGTGGGTTAGCAAATATGAACATGGGCCTAGTCCGATCAGCTCCATTTTTATAGGAACCAAGATGTATTTTCTTTTTTCTCTCTCCTATTGCTGACAAGTAGAGACTAAAATCCTGATTTAGGACATTGCCATCACATAAAACCATGGCAGTAAGTTGATAAGTGTTTGTTCTCCCACTAATAGACTCTTGACAAACAAAGAGGTAAAAGCCTCTAATATCGACAGGCTTATTCTCTACATCATATACTCGAATAGTTCCGCAAGGCGGGGTAGTATTATAGTCCAGCCCCGAGGCCCTTGCTACTACGCCTGTTCCGGTGCGTTCAATCTTCTTTACTTCAATTCCGACTATTCTGGTTAAATCATTACGAAGTACGCCATTAGGAACATCCCTGCAAAGTTCGGGTCGAAATAATACTAAATCCGGGGTAATAAGAGGTCCAGAAGCTCTGATACAATCGGCAGTTTTAAGCCCTACCTTCAGAATGTTGCTGATATGTTCATCCAAGGGGTCGTCCTGAGTGCTTCGCTTATCTCGAAGAGCATATGGATTGGGAATACCATCTGGATTATAGAACTCATTGCGGAGCACCATAAACGCTTCAACAATTAGGTCTGAGTAAGTCACCGATAATAGTCTCCTCATTTTTCATGACAATGTCACCTAAGTTAAAATAATTGAACTTATTTCATTTATGCTGCCAAAATAGGAAATAATGCAAGGTATTTCTTATTCTAGCTGAACCTATTACCTGTCACTTTTTGCTGCTTCCATTCCTTCCTTTCAGAAAGGTATCCACTGGGCTGCGGATACGCTCCATGTTCCTCTCGCTTGCCTGAGTGTAGCTCTCTGTTGTTTTTGAACTTTTATGACCTATCTTGCCAGGTTCACCTCTACTGATTTTTATTACATTTTTCATATGCTTATTATTTGGCAAAATCGTTATTCTGTCAAGAAAAAATATCAATCATAATCAGCGTAAATCTGCGGCTAAATAGTTACTGTTTCATTTTCCTTCACCTACCTGATAATTTTCTTTTAGTTAAATAAGCTTCTTAATAATATGGAGGGCAAGATCATAAAGAATTAAATCAATATTATTGACATAATATTACTTATTTGTTATAAAAAAGGATAATTATCCAAAATAACGAAAATAATTACAATAATTGACTAAATAAGATAGAGGTAATAATGCAGCATGTTAAATTTTTTATCAGCTTCCTATGGTTTCTTTGTATTTTATCCACAAGTTGGGCTGGGCAAAAGGTGGTGCTTAAGGTATTCCATGCAGGTAGTCTTTCGGTCCCTTTTGCCAGGATGGAGCAGATATTTGAACAGCAATATCCTTTTATTGATGTCCGACGGGAGGCAAGTGGCAGTGTGCAGGCCGTGAGGAAGGTAACAGATTTGGGTAAACCCTGTGATGCTATTGGAGTGTCAGATTATAGTATTATCCCAAAAATGATGTTCCCTGATTATGTGGACCATGTTAAGCTCTTTGCCCGAAATGAGATTGTAATATGCTATACAGACAAATCCCGCTATGGTGAAAAAGTCAATGGGCAAAATTGGTATAAAATCCTGGCCAAACCTAATGTAAAATGGGCATTTTCTAACCCCAATGATGACCCCTGTGGTTACCGCAGCTTAATGACCATGGCACTGGCCTCTATCTACTATAAGGAGCCCAATTTATTTTCTACCCTAGTAGGTAAAATTAGTGGCTTTGTTTGGGAAAAAGGAAAAGAGATTTTGATTACCACCCCCGCTATCTTGGCCACTACCAAAAATATATTTATTCGGCCTAAAGAAGTGGAACTACTTGGCCTGTTGGAAAGCGGCGCCATTGACTATGCCTTTGAATACAAAAGTGTTGCCCAGCAGCACCATCTGCATTATGTTACTTTGCCTGCAGAGATTAACCTAAGTGACTTAGCCCATAAAGACTTTTATGCACAGGTCAAGGTTCAATTAAGTAATGGCAAGGTAGTGCAAGCTAAACCCATTGTCTATGGAATTTCGACCTTAAAAAAGGCCCGCCATCCAAAGGAGGCAAAACTTTGGGAAGATTTTGTCACAGGAGAGGAGGGGGCAGAAATTTTAAAGGCCTGTTTTCAGACCCCTATCTTCCCAGCCAAGGTAATTAACAAAGCCTATGAATGCCAGTAACATCTTAAAATTTCTCTTTGTTTTTTTAGTCCTTTTGTGTTTAGGCTTCATTATTTTTCCTATTCTTCACATATTTATCACCTTATGTGCCAAGAAATTACTAAAGACCTTATATGATAGGGAGGTATGGATGGCCATCCTTACCTCCTTTGAAGGGGCCTGTTTTGCCACCCTTTTAGGATGCATCCTGGGTGTACCCATTGCCTACTTTCTCAGTCGCTATGAATTTATAGGAAAGCGTCTCTTAGAAAGTATTGCCAATCTGCCAGTGGTCATTCCCCATGTAGCAGTAGGGATCGCCTTATTATCCTTTCTTAATGAGAGGACATTTTTGGGAAACATATTTCTAAAATTCCATATTACCTTTGTGGATACTATTTATGGTGTGGTAATTGCTATGGCATTTGTCAGCATCTCTTATATCATAACCTCATCCTTGATTGGTTTTAATGCCACCCCCAGAGAGCTAGAAATGGTCTCTAGGAGTCTAGGGGCCTCACTCCCTTATACCTTCTTTCACATTGTCTTTCCATTGGCCATGCCTGCCATAATTAGGGGGGCAATCCTGGCCTTTGCCAGGTCGGTAAGTGAGGTAGGGGCCTTGCTTATTCTGGCCTATTACCCAAAGACTGCCCCCATTATTATGTATGAACGCTTTGAACAGTACGGTTTAGAGGTCGCTAAACCTGTAACAGCCTTGGTTGTTTTCTTCTCACTGCTCATCTTTTTTTTACTACTCTTTCTTTCACGGAGGCTAAATGCTAGAGGCTAAGCTCACTAAGACCTACCTTCCATTTAAACTAGACATCACTTTCTCTATTAGTAAGGAAACCTATAATCTCATTTTAGGGCCAAGTGGGGCAGGTAAGAGCCTTACCCTAAAATTGATTGCCGGTTTTGAAAGGCCAGATAACGGTTATGCAAGGCTTAATGGCAAGGATATAGTCACACTTCCACCAGAGAGAAGAGACGTTGTTTATCTGCCCCAAAATTTGGGGCTCTTTCCCCACCTTACTGTCTATGAAAACATTGTCTATACCTTTAAAGCCAAAAGACAGAAAATCAATGAAGGATATGTAAACACAATTATAAGCAAATTTGAAATTAAAGATTTATTAAAAAGGAAACCTGCAAGTTTAAGCGGTGGTGAGGCACAAAGGGTAGCCTTGGCCAGGGCATTGGTGGCCAAACCAAAAATCTTACTGCTTGATGAGCCACTTTCTTATTTGGATTTTCATATAAAACTTCAATTAATAGCATTTCTGCAATCACTAAAAAATGAATTTTTGCTCACTGTGATTCATGTCACCCATGATCCAATAGAGGCCCTAAAATTGGCCGACTATCTATTTATTTTAGAAAAAGGAAAATTGTGTTTTAAAGGAGATAAATATAGCCTTTTTGATAATCCCCCTTTGGGCTTTGGCCAGCAAATTGTAAGAAGCCTGAAAGAAGCCCTTATTTAATTCCTCTTTATAGCGAGTTTTTACTAAGCAAGTGATGTCCCCAACATCGGGCTGCCTTTTCACGCTTGACTATGTAAAAACAGAATAATTTATCTTATTTAATAATTATTATTGTTTAAAAATGATTTCGATAAAAGGCAGGGATTAAAAAAAAGTCAAAAAAACGTAGAAAAACTAAGATTGACGTAGGGTAATCTTTATGTTAAAAATAAGTAAAATGATTGCCTCTGGCTTGAAATTAGTAATTCAAAGAAGGAAAGTGTTAATTCAAATGGAGCATTTAAATATCACATCTTATCAAACATTAGATCTCAGCAGATCTCAGCTAAAATAGCAAACTTATGCACCTTTCGTTTTACAGAGGCTTGTGTTGGTTTTACCGCATCGGCTAATAGTGGATAAAAGATTCTTCAAATTTTGCTTACCCAGAACCTCTTTTATCCACAAACCGCCGGATTAGGTGAAACTACTGCCTATTTTATGAGGTATAAGATGAAAGATGAACATAAGACCAAAAAGCAACTTATAAATGAATTGGTAGAAATGCGAAGGCGAATTGCTGAATTAGAAGCAGAAACCAAGCACAAGCGGGCGGAAGAGGTGCAAGACAAAGAATCCAACTGCTTGCGTATTCTCGTTGTTGATGACGATCGAACTGCTTTGGATTTCTACCAGGAAGTCCTCTGCTCCACGATAAATCTTCAGGGGTCAAAATCCACGACGGGAGACTTTGAAGCCAAACTCTTTGGTAACAAGTCTCCAAAGGTCTCGATTCCCTCATTCGATGTGACACTCCGTCATCAGGGTGATAAAGCAGTCGAAACGGTCCGAGCGGCCATTGGGGAAAACAAGCCATTTGCCGTGGTTTTCCTGGATGTCCGCTTGCCGCCAGGGCCGGATGGCGTGTGGACAGCAAAGCGTATCCGTGCACTGGATCCATACGTACAAATAGTAA
>LJNA01000077.1 GCA_001304365.1 Syntrophobacter sp. DG_60
AGAGGATATAAAGCGTGTAACAAAAAAATACCTTTCTTTAGAGAAGCTTTCACTTATATTGCTTATGCCAGAGGAGGCAGATCTTACCTTGGAAGCATCGGAAATAGAGGCACTTTGGCCAAAACATAAGCAGATAAAAAAAATTGTACTGGATAATGGCCTGACCCTCCTCTTAAAAGAGAATCATCGTTTGCCTACATTTTCAATGACAGCAGTGTTTTTAGGAGGATTAAGGGCAGAAACAAAAAATACTAGTGGCATTTCAAATTTTATTGCAAAGATGTTTACCAGGGGAACAAAACAGCGCTCTGCTATAGAAATTGCTAAGACAATTGATAATATGGCTGGGCAGCTAGAAGGTTTTTCTGGTTGGAACACATTTGGGGTCACAGGACATTTTTTGAGCCAATTCTTTGAAGAGGCACTCCTTTTGACCTCTGAGGTTATAAAAGAGCCCACCTTTCCTAAGGAAGAATTAGAAAAGGTCAGGGCATTGATTCTATCAGATATAAAAAAACAGAAAGATTATCTTCCTATGGTGACTTTAGACTTGTTTTACAAGGGTTTATATGAGCGTCATCCCTATGGCATAAATCCCCTAGGGACAGAAGAAAGTATAAAAAAAATAAAGAGAGAAAGTTTATTACATTATTATGACCATCATGTCACTGCAGACAACATGGTCTTGGCCCTAGTAGGAAATGTACATGAGAAAACTGTGCTCCAAATGGTAAAAAGGCTATTTTCTGACTGGCCCAAAAAGAGGTGGTCACCCCCAAGACCTTCACAGCCAAAAGTTGTGACTAAGCGCAAGGTTATAAAAGAAAAAATAGAAAAAACACAGATACACTTTGCTTTAGGCAATCTTGGCACTACCATTCATGAAAGAGACCGATTTCCCTTAGCAATAATAGATGCCTTACTTTCTGGACAGAGTGGAAAATTGTTTATTCCTTTGCGAGATGTGCAAGGATTGGCTTATGCTATAAGTTTTCTACACAGAGAGGGCATAGAACCAGGGGCATGGTGCGTGTATATGGCCACTAGTCCAGAAAATCTAGATCAGGCTATAGATGGTGTGATTAAGGCACTAAATAGATTAAAAGAACAGGGGATTACAGATGATGAGTTAGAAAGCACCAAGCGCTACATCATAGGCAATTTCTCTATTGGTCTGCAGACAAATAGTCAGCAGTGCCTATCTATGGCATTAAACGAAAGATATGGCTTAGGATATGATTATGATGAGAAATATATAAAAAACATTGAGAAATTAACTAAAGAAGAGGTAATAAAGGCTGCCAAAAGGTATCTAACCACAAATGGATATGTATTAAGTGTTGTTGGCCCGATAGATTAAGTAGGACGCAGATTTTCGCCGATACCCGCAGAAAACTATTTTCACAAATTATATGCCTTACGTTTAAATCTTGACAATCTGCGTCCATCTGCGTCCAAAATGGGAATTCCTATACAATTAAACTAGAGGACCATCCAAGGTTTTGGTAAAAATAGGCTTTTATATAAGTTTAAGATATATCTATCTGTCATCCCGGCAATAAAATCACAGACAATACGTTCTTTAGAATCATTGCCCAATGGTTCTCCTATCTCCTTTATAAAAATGGTTTCCTCTTTTAAAAATTTAAAGTAAAGGTCTGTAATGATCCTTTTGGCCTTAATGAAGTCTTTTAAGACCTGAGGGCTATAATATACATACTCAAATAAAAATTCTCTCAGTTCAAGCATGGCATCCAATACTTCCTCATTGATAGAGAGTTTCATACTGTTTACCAAAGTTGTTTTAATTGTATTAGAAACCATGGTATTGATACGCCTTGAATGATTATTCCCTAAGACCTTATGACATCTTTTAGGGATGTCGTCCTTCTTAATTACCCCACCACGGATGGCATCCTCTACATCATGGCTAATGTAGGCAATGATATCCGCCACTCGCACAATCTGTCCTTCCAAGGTAGCTGCTGTGTGCTCTGACCTGGTAGGGATAATCTCCCCACGTCCCTTAGAGTGTTTCAGAATTCCATCCCTTACCTCATAAGTGAGATTTAGCCCCTTTCCTCCTTTTTCCAAATGATCTACAATCCTAAGGCTCTGCTCATTGTGGGAAAAACCTCCAGGCACAATTTCATTAAGCACCTCTTCTCCTGCATGACCAAATGGCGTATGGCCCAAATCATGCCCCAAGGCAATGGCTTCGGTGAGATCTTCGTTTAAGGCCAGTGCGCGTGCAATGGTCCTGGCAATTTGAGCTACTTCTAGGGTATGGGTAAGTCTAGTGCGGTAGTGATCCCCTGTAGGAGAGAGAAATACTTGAGTTTTGTGTTTTAAACGGCGGAAGGCCTTAGAATGTATAATGCGGTCACGATCTCTCTGAAAGGCTAAACGTAAAGGACACTCAGACTCAGGGGATAACCTCCCCCTTGTTTTAGAACTCAAAGTAGCATAAGGGGAAAGTATTCTTGCCTCTTTTTCTTCTAAAATCTGGCGTAGATTAGGCATCAAGTTAATTAGGACGCAGATTTTCGCTGATACCCGCAGACAATCTTCTTAGTTCTTTTATATTTAAAATCTTGACAATCTGCGTTCATCTGCGTCCAAAATGGAAATTCCTATACTATCAAGCTTTGTTGTTACTTCGTAGGGACCTTTGCTTCTAAAGCCCTTTTTACCTTTCTTTTAAGTTCTGTTAAATCAGAGGATTTCACTACATAAAAATCTGCAGCCATAGACTTAAGATCGCCCTTATAGGTTTCATAAGCTGTGGAGAGAATGACAGGCAGATTATAATATTTGTTTCTGACTATTTGAAGAATATCTAAGCCATTACAATCGGCCATCTTTATATCCAATATGATTAAATCTGGTCTTTCTTCCTCAATGAGTTTTAAAATATTGATTCCTGTTGCAGAAGTAGAGACTTGATACCCCTCTCCTAAAAGCTCCTCTTCATAAAGCATCCTGATGTGTTCTTCATCATCAACTATTAATATCTTAGGCATTTTATTCTTTTTCCTTGGTTTTTTGTATAGTACTACATTTTTTTATAAAAGGAAATCTTGATTTTTTATTTAATTTGAGTCCTTCAAAAAATACCAATTTATTTGCCGACAAATACCTCTTATCACTCGAACATCCTCTTCCTCTAAAGGAATCTTATTAAAAACCCTTTTTATCACAAAAAGGGTATGTTCCTTCCCTTCTTTTTTAACAAAACCTATTTTATCTAAGACATCCATCAAATGTGCATACATGGCATTAAGCTGTGAGCCTGTGGCAAGTTTTGGAAACTTTTGAGATACGCCGTATCTGGTTTGTAAAAATAGCTCATAAAGGACAATTCCTACTGCTTGGGCTAAATTTAATGAGGGATGAGATGTATCTGTAGGAATAGTAATGGAAATATGTCCTAAAAGTAATTCCTTATTCTTTAATCCGCTCCTTTCTGATCCAAATACTAAGCCAATGCGATTATTTTGTGATATAGCTGAAAGCAATGGAGCGACTTCTTTAGGCGCCAAGGTAGAGACTTTATAACGCTTACGGGCAGTAGTAGTGACAATATATTCACAGTCACTGATGGCATCTTCTAAGGAACTAAATAACTTTGCCCGATATAAGATATCTTCAGCCCTAGATGCCCTAGAGAGGGCCTCTTTAGAAAGAAATGAATAAGGTCTTACTAAATATAGGGATTTGATTCCGAAGTTCTTTAATACCCGTGCTACCGCTCCAACATTACCAGGTATTTGAGGTTCTACCAAAATTAGTTTTAAGGAGGATAGATTTAAGCTATACATGACTCGATGCTAGATGCTCGTTTCTCGATCCTCGATTCTCGATAATGCACTTTTTTTCTCAAAATATCGAGTATCTAGTATCCTTCATCTAAATTTTCTTTTTCTTCTTCTATAACTTCTTTAATTACCTGAAAAACCTCCTTAAAACATTCCCTAAAACCACTAGGGGAAATACGCCCCATTTCAATAAATTTTACTACAATCTCTTTGGCTACCTTTAAGATCTTCTCTTCATCTGGTGTCATGCATACCTCCGTAGTAATTACTCAAAATCTTGTGGATTTTTGAGTAATTGATTGCAAAATGCAAATTGAAAAATGTAAAAATGGGAAGATAAGATTAACTCAAAGGAAATAATTTTGCATTTTGCACTTTATAATTTTCATTTTTCAATGTCTGCTCAAAATTCAGTAGAATTTTGAGCAGATACAAAGCCTCTGCTGAACTGCGGAAGAAGGCCTCAAATTCTCAGCAGAGGCTTTTTTGGGAATATCGTTGCCGACATCCCCCCTTTATTTTAAAATTCACTTATAGAGTCGACTGAGCTAGGCCACCCTCTTTTTTTAGTTTATTTGTACATAGCTCTAAATAATGTTTAGCCTGGCGTGCAATAGATAAATCACTATAATGCATAACAATGTTTCTGAATCTTAGAAGGGCTGATTTATATCGATGTGTGCGGTAGTAAAAATGGCCTACATAAAACTCATGACTGGCTTGTTTCTCACGGCAAACTTTGACCTTCAGAAAGGCCCTTTTTGCATAATGACTTTCTGGGTGCTCTGATATTACACGTTTAAAGGCAGATAATGCCTCTTTGGTCATGGTTTGGTCTCTATCAATTGAGAGGATACGGTTAAAATAACAAAGACCAATTTGATAAAGGACATAAGGAATATTCTCATTTTTAGGATGGAGCTTTTCAAAATCTTGATAAGCTGCTAAGGCATTTTCATAATCGGAGTTATAATAATAAGCATCTGCCAGTTTTAGCTCTGCCAAAACAGCATATGAGGTAAAAGGATGCGTATCCCGTACATATTGGAATATCTTCATGGCCTCATCAAATTTACCTTTTTGAAATAAATTTATTCCTTCTTGCATCACCTCTTTTGGTGACCTTTCCTCTAAATGAGGGGACATTCTTTTAGCGCAACTAGAGATTATGATAAGGATTAAAAAAAGACTGATAATAATGAGACTTTTGAAAAAGTCTCTATTACTTTGAGGGTTAGATCCCTTAAACGCTTTGAGTACTCTCCTTATTTGGGGTTCCAAAGGGGCGTAGCCCCTTTGTGTTATGTTATGCGTTTAATAACCTCCTCAAGGGTACTCTTGGGTACTGCCCCAATAATTTGATCATATAGCTTACCGTCCTTAAAAAATAGGAGTGTAGGAATGGCCCTGACATTATAATGACCTGGCACAGTAGGGTTTTGGTCCACATTTAGTTTTCCTACCTTAAGTTTACCTGTATATTCATCGGCTAGTTCTTCTACTATGGGGCTGACCATATGACACGGGGCACACCAAACGGCCCAAAGGTCTATCAAAACAGGTAAGTTTGAACGTAATACCTCTTCTTCAAAATTTGCATCTGTAAACTCTGTCATATTTTTAGAAGCCATATAAAACCTCCTAAATAAGTGAAATTAAAGCGGTACCATCTAAGCACCTGTCCCTTTCTTTGTCAATACCTACTTTGGATTAAATACTTACAGTGTCCTTAACCTCTTCTAAAGTAGCTTGGGCCTCACTGCGGGCATAAGAAATACCTGATTGTAAGATATCGTCTAAGTCTCTCAAATGTTCACGATAATATTGCCGCATCTCTTGGTAGTGAGACAATCCCTTAATAAGATTTTTGGCCAAAATTCTTTTACATTCAACACAACCCATCTTTGCTAAAGGACAGTCACTTTTTATATTTTCTACTGTCTTAATAGGTGTATAAAACCTATGGAAGGAAAATACATTACAGATATCGGGATTGCCTGGATCAGAGCGCCTGAGGCGACTAGCATCTGTAAACATTTGGCTAACCTTTTCTTTAATCACCTCTGGTGAATCAGAGAGATAAATGGCATTGTTGTAACTCTTACTCATCTTCCGCCCATCGATACCCAAAAGTTTAGGCATTTCTGTTAAAAATGGTTCTGGGAGAGGGAAAATAGGCTTATAAAGATAATTAAAACGTCGCGCAATTTCCCTAGTCAACTCCAAATGAGGCAATTGGTCTACTCCTACAGGCACAATCTGGGCCTTGTAAACCAAAATATCTGCGGCTTGAAGTACGGGATATCCCAAAAATCCATAAGTATTCAGGTCTCTATCTATCAATTCTTGTTGTTGTTCCTTATATGTGGGATTTCTTTCTAGCCAGGGTAGGGGAGTGATCATAGAGAAGATAACATGGAGTTGTGTATGCTCTGGGACTTTAGATTGAATAAATATAGTACATCTATTGGGATCTAGACCTGTACTTAGCCAATCGATTAAAATCTCTTGTATATAACCTTTAATAGGAGCACTATCCTGATATTCGGAAGTCAGGGCATGCAAATCAGCAATAAAAAAGAAGCATTCATGCTCATCCTGAAGTTTTTTCCAGTTCTCCAGCGCCCCATGTAAATTCCCCAGATGAAGCCTTCCTGTAGGCCGCATTCCGCTTACTACACGTTTCATCTCTTCACCACTCAATGACTTTTCCTGCTTACCAAAATTATAACATGGTTCCTTGCTAATATGGAATCCATCCTTCAAAGCCCAAATGCCAAAAAACAGTTATTTGCTTCGCTGTTATTTGCCTCCGGCGTTATTAGTAGTTATTAATGGTTTTACTATAGTAAACTTATTCTAGCTGATAGCCATTGTAGGGAAGCTCCTCCCCGTCTAAAAACACAGTAACTCCATTAATGGCCAAGCGCCCATCTGCTATTAGCTCTAAACCTTTAATAAAGGCTGGTCCATCACACTCCCATTTCATCATTTCCTGAATACTATCGGCCTTGGCCCTTAAAGGACCAAAGTTGTGACTTTTTAATTGTTTCTGCACCCATGATTGATCAAAATATACCCTTTTAGAACACACCAAAATAGGGCCTTCGTCAAAGACCTCTGTGGCCAGGTGTAAAGTAGACTGTGCATAAGGCTCACCATTTATCATACCATCATAGACTGCATCTTCTCCTTTGTATTTTCTTACCAATTGGTTTAATCTCACTAACTTTAATACCTCAGTGGCTCTTAAATCACCCACCTCTAACCGTTGTACCTTTGGGCCTGTTAGGATGTCTAAACGAAATGGATGGATATTTAAAATATGATGATAATAGGTAGGAAGCAATGGATTTGTTATAATGAGCATAAATCCAGAAAGCCCTAAGACATCTACTGAAAACTCTTCAATCTTCTCTAGGATATATTGAAAATATGT
>LJNA01000078.1 GCA_001304365.1 Syntrophobacter sp. DG_60
TATCTATTTTTTTGTCTACTTCTTTCTCTGGTACATTCAATATCTTTGCTATTCGTTTTATGCGAAAATCCCGTGAGCTAATAAATCTTACAGCCATTACCCTTTCCCTTGGTAATACCAAGTGTGTACCCCTACCTACAAAGATTGTTTGCCCCAGATGGGCAATAGATAAGGCTACATTTGCCAGATGTCTTGCATAATCACTCTCCATAAAAGATTTTTCACCAAAGAGCATTGATGAAAGATCCACTCTCCTTCCAGGAAAACGTTCATCAAATATGGCAACTGTCTTGGCACTAACTTTTGCATCATGGGCTATATACTCTAAAATTTGTCTATCTATGACTTTATAATCAATCTGTTCTGCCAGGATGTCCGCTGTTTCCAGAGCGCCACTGCCTATCTTACGTGAAAAGCAGATAGTAGGTGGTATTTCTTCTTCAACCCCCCTTTCCACCCTTTTGGCCCGGCTAAGCTCCCACTCACGGATGTGCTGTTCTACAAGCTCAGCAGGGGTTGGTCTTTTCTTTACATACATACCCGGATAATACTCTACACCCCCTATAATTATAGACATAATGACCTCCTATAATAGTTTTATAATAATCCCCCAATCATCTTTGTGAAATCAACTAGCCGGCAAGCGTAACCCCATTCGTTGTCATACCATGATAAAACCTTAACTACCTTTTTATGTAAGACCATGGTTGAAATCGCATCCACAATGGCAGAATGGGAATTCCCTATGATGTCAATAGAGACTATTCTGTCATCGGTTACTTCAAGGATCCCCTTCATTTTCTCTGTTTGGGATGAGGCCCTTAAGGCATCATTTACTTCTTCTTCAGTTGCTTCCTTTTGAACATTAGCTACAATATCTGTTACTGAGCCACAAAGTACTGGGACTCTCATAGCCAACCCCCTCATCTTTCCTTTAAGTTCTGGCAAAACTTGCTCAGTGGCTATAGTTGCCCCAGTAGTGGTAGGGATGATAGATACAGCGGCGGCTCTTGCGCGGCGTAGTCGCTTGCCAAAAGAATCAACTAAGGCTTGTCCTGCAGTATAGCTATGGATAGCAGTTATAAACAGACTTTCAATACCAAATGAATCATTAAGAACCTTGGCTACAGGTGCTAATGAATTTGTGGTACAGGAGGCTAAAGAAACAATGTGATGGTTTCTTGGATCATAAATTTCTTCATTCACTCCTAACACGATAACTGCATCAGCATTCTTAGAAGGGGCGCTAATAATTACCTTTTTTGCCCCTGCCTTAAGATGTTTTTCTGATCCCTCTTTATCTGTAAAATGACCTGTACATTCGATTACTACATCAATACCTAACTCTTTCCATGGCAAGGCCTGAGGATCCCTTTCGTGTGTGATAACAATCTCCCTTCCATCTACTACTAAATTATCACCGTGATGGCCAACGCTGCCTTTATATTTATGGTAAACAGAATCGTATTTAAATAAGTAGACTGCTGTCTCAGGAATTGCCAGAAGGTCATTTATTGCCACTACTTCTATATCTCCATACTCCATTGCCCTCCTCAAGAAACAACGACCAATCCTGCCAAATCCATTGATAGCTACCCTTATGACCATCTATCTACCCTCCTAATTTATTCTGCCAAAATTCCTTTAAAAAATAAAGGAGCAAAATTTATGCCATGCAAGATATAGGATACAAGATGCACGATATATGATACAGGACTACTAATCCCTATAAGTCTCAACCGGTCTCCATTGAATAACAAAGGTCGGTGTGTCAACATTTTGTTTACAATAAGGGGCAGAAAAATTACACTTCTAATTGTTACCAAATTTCGAGTCAATGAAGAGTATATCTAACAAATTAACGATTTAGCAAATAACTATTTGACTAATTAACGAGTCAACTAATCGGCATGTTAAGGGGTCATTGGCCAACCAAAAAATTGAAGCATTTGGGGAACAAAATTTGCAGATATCTTTGATTTATTGGTATTTGTAAGATTTTAGATTTTTTACGGAGGCAAAATATGAGAGTAGAAGAAATAATGGTCAAGAAGATAGAATATATAGAACCCGATGCAAATATTTATGAAGCTATAGAAAAGATGATTGACAAGAGGATCAGATCTTTGGTGGTAAAGCCCAAGGATGAGAAAGATGTTTACGGAATTATATCATTGAGGGACATAGTCTTTAAAGTTATAAGTAAAGACCTTGACCCAAATAAAGTGGAGGTTGAAGAGATTGCTTCAAAGCCATTGGTCTGCATTGATAAAGACATGAGTATTGAGCATGCTACAAAGCTAATGGAAAAGTTTAATATTGCAAGGGTCTTTGTAAGTAAGGAAAGGGAGATACTTGGGGTTGTTGCCTTATTCGATATTATAGCCGGTTCTATAAAAGAAAGGATACTTAAGTCTTATTGAATTTTTTGAGCCTACTTCTCTTTTTTTAAAAAAAAGACTAGATGGAGAAATGATGTCTGCCGAAAACAAAGTCATTGCGAGCGAAGCAATCTCATAATTCCTTGTTTGTGAAGTCTGCCTGAGCATTTCCATCATTTGAAGCTACTAAAACACCTCACTAAAATTAGTTTGATGAGGTGCTGATAAAATGGAGCTTGCATATTTTTTGATTTATTAGTATTTTAAAAGCTTAAATTTGCTAGGGAGGTGAAAAAATATGGAGGTTGAGGAAATAATGGTCAAGAAGATAGAATACATAGAGCCCGGTGCCACTGTATATGATGCTATAGAAAAGATGATTGATAAAAGAATCAGGTCTTTGTTGGTAAAGCTTAAGGACAAGAAAGATGTTTATGGTGTTATAACAGTAAGAGATATAGTCTTTAAGGTTATAGGCAAAGATCTTGACCCAAATAAAGTGAAGGTTGAAGAGATTGCTTCAAAGCCATTGGTCTGCGTTGATAAAGACATGAGCATTGAGCATGTTATAAAGCTAATGGAAAAGTCTAATATTGCAAGGGTTTTTGTGAGTGAAGAAGGAGAAATACTTGGGGTTGTTGCCCTATTAGATGTTATGGCCGGCTCGTTAATAAAAAGAGTGAGAGAGGGTTGGATTGCTTAAAAAGTCCTTTTTTGGCGGAAAAATAGAACAAGAAGTCATAGAGAAGATGAAGAGGCACATAGAATTTCTTTGCTCTGCCTTTGAAACCTTTAAGACCGCGATGGTGAACCAGGATAAAGAATTGATGTCGAGCGTTTCTGATCTGGAAAGAGAAGGGGATATAGTAAGAAGAGAGATAGCTTCAAGTATCTATGAAGGGGCCTTTTTACCATTTCTACGCCCGAATATATGCAAGTTTGTTGAGATAGTAGATGATGCCTTCGATGTAGTAGAAGATGCTGCCCTTGAATATACAGACGTAGAATTGGACGATAAAATAAAGGATGATTGCGCTAAAATTGCAGATATGAATCTAAAGATGTGTGAGATGCTTTTAATTGCCTTTGAATCATTGCTTAGCGGGGAGGATTTAAGGGAAAAGACCTTGGCCATTAGAATCTATGAAAAGAAGATTGATGAAATAAAATTTGATTTAATTAAAAAGCTGAGAGCAAAAGAGGTAAAGAGATTCTGGGAAGGCAAAATACTTTCAGATTTTATATTTTATCTTACAAATATAAGCGATCTAATTGAGGATGCCAGCGATTATCTGCAAATAATAAATGTAAGTCTAAGATAATCTCACCTCATGACACAGCCCATACCAATTATAGCCTGTGGTCTAATAGCCCTCGGTATCGGTTCAAACGATACTTCCAATGCACTTGGAATATGCATAGGGTGCGAAATAATAAAGTTTAAAAGAGCTGTGCTTTTATTTTGGTTATTTGTCTGGATTGGAATAATACTACAAGGTGGGAAGGTAATGAGGACTGTTGGAAAAGAACTCTTAGAGATAAATTTGCATATTCTAAGCATAGCTTTACTTATATCTGCAATTTTAATCATCATCTCAAATTGGAAGAAATTGCCAGTTTCAACCCATCAGGTAATAATTGGGAGCTTAACGGGCTCTGGAATTGCATCTGGGATGGACGTAAACTATATTTCACTTTTAGAAATTATTCTTTCATGGGTTATATCCCCCTTGGGCGCCCTTTTCCTTTCACTAATGCTATACCGAGTAATGGAAAAGACCCTTTCAAAATTGCCTTTGCTCCAAATTGAAAGGATTCTTAGGGTCTTATTGCTCATAAGTGGGGTTTTAATAGCTTATAATACTGGAGCGAATGAGCTTGCAACGGTTCTAGGACCTGTTATTCATTCTGGCCTAATTGACCAAATGCGAGCATCGCTGGTGGGTCCTTTTTTTGTATTCCTTGGCGCAGTGCTCCTAAGCCACAGGGTAATAGAGACAATTGGAAAAGGAATAACGGCATTAGACCCCTATTCAGGGTTTGCAGCGCAGTTTGGTGCAGGGACTTGTGTTCTTCTTTTTACCTCCCTTGGAATGCCAGTTTCCACAACATATTGCATAATTGGTGGAATTAGTGGTGTTGGGTTGTTAAAAGGAATTAGGACTGTAAGGTTTGAGCTCATTAAAAAAATAGCTATAACCTGGGTTGTGGCACCCTTTTTGGCATTCTTAATCTGCTTTGCAGTTACAAAAGTCTTGCTGTGATTTAAAGAGACTCTTATCTTTAATTTTCAGCCGGCGTTGCTTGTTTACTTGGTGCAATTATTAATATGATTCTGGTAAAAAACAGCTAAAAAAGATTCGATTTATTAAATGAATACAAATTTTAAAAGGCTCAATGTAAATTAAAATAAGAAGGAGGTAAAAAAGAGGATGGCAGAAAAGGGAAGAATTTATGAGGAGTTTGAGCACTATGTAGTGCCATCATCTTGGAAGGACAGGGTTTGGGAAATCGAAGACTACAAAAAATTTCATGAAAGCACGGTAAAGGATAAAGCGGCCATTGAAGAGTGGTGGGTAGGATGGGCAGAGAAGCTATCTTGGTTTAAGAAGTGGGATAAAGTTTTAGATGACAGCAATCCTCCATTCTATAGATGGTTTGTGGGGGCAGAGACAAATCTGGCTTATTTGTGTTTAGACTGGCAAATCGAGCAGGGAAGGAAAAACAAGGTAGCCTTGATATGGGAAGGAGAACCATTTGATGACATGATTAGAAGGCCAAAGGATATGAGAAAGTATACATTTTATGACCTATACAGAAGGACAAACAGGATTGCCTTTGCCCTAAAGGAGACGTTGGGGGTTAAGAGAGGGGAGATTTTGACCTTCTATCTGCCCATGATTCCAGAGCTTCCACAGTATATGCTAGCAGTTCAAAGGATTGGGGCCTCCCATAGCAATGTCTATAGTGGATTTAGTGCAGTTGCACTTGCTGAAAGGGCCATGGCTGCAGGCTCAAGGATAATTGTTACAGCAGATGCCTTGTATAGGAGGGGTGAGCTAATTCTACTTAAAGAGGTTGTAGATGAGACTATCGAGATATGTGAGGAAAGGGGGCATAAGATAGAAAAGGTTATTGTTGTAAAAAGGACAGATAGGCCTGCCATACCTTGGAATAGGAGAAGGGATGTTTGGCACCATGAATTTATAAGGTTTATATCAGAAAATGTGAAAGTTGAGACAGAGAAAATGGGTTCAGAGGATATGTCTTATATTCTTTATACATCTGGGACAACCGGTGCCCCAAAAGGGGCCCAGCACAGCATTGGGGGTTATGCCGTGAGTTTATATACTACCATGAGGCTTATATTTGATATAAATCCTGAAGATATATACTGGTGTGTCGCAGATATTGGATGGGTTACAGGGCATTCCTATATAGTCTATGGACCACTTATGACAGGGGCAACAACAGTAATGTATGAAGGTGCTCCAGATTTCCCAAAGTCAGATAGGTGGTGGCATATGATAGAGAGGTTTGGGGTCTCTGTATTCTACACCACACCGACTGCAGTAAGAGCCCTTATGAAATTCCCACTAGACTATGTAAAAAAGCATGATTTATCAACACTAAGAGTTGTCCATTCTGTTGGAGAGCCCATTAACCCAGAGGCATTCAGGTGGTACTACACAAACCTTGGTAGGGAGGATATTGTTGCCTCAAGTACATGGTGGATGACAGAGACAGGTCAGATGCTAACCGGACACTTTCCTGGTTTAGGAAAGATATTCCCACTTAAACCAGGGACAAATGGCTATCCCCTTCCTGGTGTTAAAATAGAGGTAGTTGATGAGGATGGAAATCCTTGTAAACCCGGTGCTAGGGGATACCTTGTTCTGACATCACCATGGCCAGGGATGTTTATGACATTATATAAAGACCCTGAAAGATACATTGATGTCTATTGGTCAAAGTTTAAAGAAAAAGGGATGTATTTTTACACTGCAGATTATGCAGTAAAGGACAAAGATGGGTACATATGGGTCTTAGGAAGGGCCGATGACGTGCTTAAGGTTGCTGGCCATAGGGTAGGTACGGCTGAGGTCGAATCTGCCATGCTCCTTCATCCAGCGGTTGCAGAATCGGCTTGTGTTGGGAAACCTCATGAAATAAAGGGGGAGATTCCATATGTATTTACTGTTCTTAAGCAGGGGTATATACCAAGCCCAGACCTTGAAGCTGAATTAAGAATGCATTTGAGAAAGACTATAGGTCCAATTGTGGCATCTGATGCCACTACACTCTTTGTGGATATGGTTCCAAAGACCAGGAGTGGAAAGATTATGAGGAGGCTTCTTAAGGCAGTTGTCAGTGGAGCACCACTTGGAGATACTACAACACTTGAAGATGAAACGGCTGTGGGAGAGGCAGAAAAGGCCTATGAATATCTAAAAAAGGCTATGGAGAAGGCTGAAGAGTAGTATTACTGGCCCCGCAAGAAATTTACAGGGCATTATAAATATTCTTGGTCGGGGCGGCCGGATTTGAATCCACGACCCCCTGCTCAGGAAATAATAAAATTTGCCACAGATTTTCGCTGATACCCCTATTTAGCTCATAGCTCATAGCTGAGGGCTCATGGCTTTTCTTGTTTTTGCTATGAGCTATGAGCTATGAGCTACATAATCTGTGTTTATCTGTGCCATTCTGTGTAAAATCTGTGGCTTAAATTAAGGTTTGTTCTTTTTCAGGCGCTTCTTGATTGCGGAAGAACAATTTGATGTCGTCAAAAATGAACTTGACAAAATATAAAACAAATAATAAAAGATAGGTTTTATTTTTCTTCTAATTTCCCAAATGTCATGGGCTCAAGAGGCTCCTTTAGAACCAACAAAACCATCCTTAAAGGCAGGTGATGTATTGGTTGCAGTTGGAGGAAATGTTACCATTTGGCCATCTTATTTAGGAGATACTGCAATAGATGGAAGTTTTATGGCAGGAATTGGGTATCTTCTCACTGATAACTTTGAAACAGACCTCTATTTTGTTAAATCAGAAACGCAGGGATTGCTGCAGGAAGTAGATTTATTTTATTTTCTTGGGCAATTAAAGTATAATTTATCTACTGAGGGAACATTTATTCCTTATTTAGGGCTACAAGTCGGTACAGGTTTATATGATTCCTATAAATATACTAAGGCAATGGGAACCTGTGGAGGTCTTTTGGGATTAAGAATATTCATAAGTGAAAAAACAGCTTTTTACTCTGAATTTTCTGGTGCAGGCTATTTTTTCCCTGGACCAAATCCAGGAGGAATGTCTTTTAATTTTGGTATAAATCAGAAATGGTAATTTATTTTTTTCTAATATAGTTGAGACCTATAGGTATAACAAAGCTTTTTGTAATCTTTTCATGGCGGTTGCCCTCCTTTTTAAGAGAATTTTTGGGAATAACCCGTATAAAATTTTCCTCCTGAGGGCAACCGTTATTTTTTTATTACGTTAAGTTACCCGTTATTCCCTATACTAATTTTTGAAGGATTATGCTAGTTATAATTATCCTTTGAAAGGAGTAGAAATCATGAAAAAGGTATTGCAATTCATGTTGAGCTTTGTCTTTTGGACTTCTCTCTGTTGGGGAGAAATGGCTAGCATTGCGAAAGATTGGGTCAATGTTAGGTCAGGCCCTAGTACTAACTACAAGGTTCTCTGGCAGGTCTTTGAGGATTACCCTGTTAAGATTTTAGAAAAGAAGGGAGACTGGGCAAAAACGGTGGACTATGAAAATGATATTGGCTGGATTCACCAGTCTTTGCTATCAAAGATCCACACGGTTATTGTTACCGTAGATAAAGTGAATATTCGTACTGGGCCCGGGACTCGGTACGAGATTGCCTTTAAAGCAGAGCGAGGTGAAATTTTTCACCTTGTGGATCGGAAGGAAGAATGGTTAAAGATAAGGTGTCTTGATGATTATAGATGGATCCATCAGAATTTGGTTTGGGGAGAATATTAGATGCCATTTCTCTAGTGACTGATACCTGGCGGAAGATGCAGCAAATCTCTTAGGAATATCCAAGGCCACACTCTTCAGGCAATTTAAAAACCGTGGTATGACTTATATATGATGGTCAAGGAACCCACTATGCCAAAACCCATCAAAACAGGAAGAAACCACCCAAGACCTAGCTGCTGAGTTGATTAAATTCCTCGAATCTAAGGGGACCAAGGTTTACAGGATGAGGGTAGAAGGGGAGAGCTACCAGGTACAGACTAAAAATCAGACAATCCGTTTCTACGTGAAAAGGGGCACAGATAAATTAGTCTAAAAAATGAGACTCTCAAAAACTCGCATTATACCTGCATTTTTAAGTTGACCAATTTTTGGCTTTTTGAGACTCTCCCCCATGACCTCTTTACCTTACCCCCAGAGTCTCACTACAAGGAACAGGGCTTTTCTGGCATCTTGGCACGATGGAAACTATGGTCTCAGCATGGTGGCGACAATTTATAAAATCAAGGTTCTTGACTTCTGTTTTCCACCTTGGTCTCCCTTGTTTTGGGGTATTATGGTAGCAGAATGGTAGCAACTTTAACAGATATTAGACGATAGATAAAACAAATGACTTTATGCGAGAAAATTCTTGGTCTCTGAGGTCTTGGACTTCTACTTTAACGAACTTTATCATCTCATACCTTGCATCCCTAGAGTCGTCCTTAAGTTGCCTATAATCTTGGTAAATATCTAGATTTCGTTTTAAAATGGACAAGCGGTCAAATAATTTGTCAAGTTCTCCATAAGAGGCAATATTTTCGAAACCATACATCGATGCTATGGCACGAATATAGTGTAAAGCAGAATAAAAAATTCCCGTGACTATCCAATCCAAGAAAAGAGTTGTATCGAGGTCAAGATGGTTAAAGAAGCGTTCGTTGTGTTCAGCTTTTTTAAGGTGTTGCTCTTTGCTAGCCACCAGGATAATTTCTGTAAAAGATAAGATAACCTTGCAAATCAGCAGGTAGAAAGGGTTTTGATTTCAAGCCTTCAAGACTTACAACATTAAAATCAAATACAAGGCTAGGGAAAGCATCCATAAGCTCTAATTCCTGAGTGTAAATGGACCGTCTAACCTGTTTGTCTCGTTTTCCAATAAATGTCCAAATACGGATAACTTCCTTTTCCATTTCAAAATTTACAGCAACTACTTCTTTTTGTATCGCAACCCTTTTTGAAAATTCGTAAAGTGCCAATTTGGCGATACTTTTATCTAAAGGAGGCTGGTGGACAGCTTCAAGTACCACCTCAGCATCACATGCAGTCACAAGTGAAGATTCTAAGACAGATATGCCAAAAGTAACTGCACTCGAGACCGCCATACATGTTGGACTACCATAATGAAGAAACGTTGCAGCTACATTCAGCTTATATAACTCACCACTATATTCTGTAACGGAGGACATCTCTCTTCTCCTATTTCTTTAATATTATCTCTCCTCAAGGGTAAGTGTAGTAAACGCTATTTCTTCTATCCCGTTTAAGATAAGTCTGACTTTGTACTCGCCAGGCATAGGAAATTCAATTCCTGCAACCGTGTATATACCCTGCGAAACCCCTGGTACTTTATTAACCACTACTGGGTCTAAGGATAATAGGGATATGCCATTTGGCCTATCAATGTTAATTCCAATCTTTCCAGTTTCAGTGACAAAACACTTCCAGAAAATTCCAAATTGGGGATGGCGAGCGGGAAAGGCCTTACTATGAATCTTATTAAATATACCATAGAGGTTAACTTTTCCTTCGGGTCCTGGAACAATGGCATCGCAGAGAAGAAGAGCTAATAATGTAGGCTTCATAGATTTTAGTCCAAATTACATTATAAGAGCGGTTTTTGCTTAACATACATTTTTTTTCATGTCAACAGGCAAATCAAATGGTAGAGGCCGCTCGAAAATTTCCACCAAAACGGAAGATACTGATGCAGAAAAAAACCAATAAAATCAAGGATTTTACCTTTTGCTTTTCCCTTTAGTCTGGCTTTGTTTGGGGTGCTATGGTACCAGCCTAATCTATGCACACCTTCCTAGAAAAATGTTTGACAAATA
>LJNA01000079.1 GCA_001304365.1 Syntrophobacter sp. DG_60
AAGCATTTGTGTTACATTACAGGTAAGGGACCGTTTCTGCGTTGTCAGCAACAAAATTGCCTTGGGTCGAAACTCTAATCTCATGCTACCTTCCTTAATTCAATCTGGTATAGTTCCCGGTTTATTTTCAATCTTCTACACAACCAGTGGGGCGGGTGATTTGAAAAAGAGAGTGGAGGCGGCAACCAGATTTGAACTGGTGAATCGCGGTTTTGCAGACCGCTGCCTTCCCACTTGGCTATGCCGCCTTTTTGGAGCGGGAAACGGGATTTGAACCCGCGACCCCCACCTTGGCAAGGTGATGCTCTACCACTGAGCTATTCCCGCTTAATAAAAAAATTAGCTTAAAAAAATCAGCTTGTCAATAGCAAAAAAATCGTTTAGATCTTCCTATTTGACAATGCTACTATCAAATAGTAAATAGTTTCTTGGAGTTACACGGTTAAAATCAAATGAATGGTTAAATGTTTAAATCGTTAAATCGTTGAGCCGTCAAACCGAAGATCCCTAGACTATTCGACGAATTAACTATTTAACTATTCAACGATTTGATGTTTAGCATTGAGGCTTGAAGCGAAGGGGGCTATTTTCCCAAATGGAAAGGATATTTTTATTAAGCTTGGGTTGTCCTAAAAATCTTATAGATAGTGAAACCCTTTCAGGAACATTAACACAATCTGGCTATACCATTGTTGATAATCCTGAAGAGGCAGAGGCAATCTTAATCAGCACCTGTGCATTTATACGCCCAGCCATAGAAGAGTCAGTAGAGAGCATTCTGGAACTGGCAGAGTTTAAAAAACAGGGGGATTGTAAAAAGTTAGTTGTTCTAGGGTGTTTGGTAGATAGGTATAAAGGAAAGCTTTTGCCCCTTTTGCCTGAAGTGGATGCCTGGATAGGCCTTAAGGCCTTACCGTATATTTCTTCACGGCTAAAGGATGGGAATATGCCTTCTTTGGCCTTAGAGGGGCCTGGATGGTCATTAGACCATTTTTTAAAACGTAATTTAGTTCACCCTTATGTAGCCTATGTAAAAATTGCTGAAGGGTGTTCTAATGGATGCAGTTTTTGCACTATTCCTAACATCCGGGGCAGGTTTTTCAGCCGTCCTATCTCAGAGATAAAAAAAGAAGTAGAAATGCTTACACAAAGGGGTGTGAAAGAGATTATCCTTGTAGCTCAAGATACTACTTCCTATGGGATGGATATTTATGAAAGGCCTTCCTTAAATGAACTCATCTACACACTGGACAGCATAGAAGGGCTTACCTGGTTGCGTCTGCTCTATGCCCATCCAAGAAGGGCTATGAGGCTAAGTGAGGCATTTTACCGCTGCCAGCACTTAGTGCCTTATTTAGATGTCCCTATTCAACACATCAATAATAAAGTATTAAAGGCTATGGGAAGGGGTTATAATGGAAAGGAAGTCTATAACATTATTGATCATTTTAGAAAAAAATTACCGCATATTTCCCTAAGGACCACTGTGATAGTAGGATTTCCAGGAGAAGACAAAAAGGCTTACGGTGAGCTTATTAATTTTATAGAATACGCAGAATTTGATTTTTTGGGTGCGTTCAAATATTATCCAGAGGAAGGGACAAGGGCATTTTGCTTTAAAAATGCCGTATCTAAAAAAGAAAAACAGAATAGATGGCAAAGGGTAATGGATACACAAAAGGGGATTTTATGGAATAAAAATAAAAAGAGATTAGGCACGGTAGAAGAGGTATTGGTAGAAGAGAGCAGTGATAGTTTCAGCATAGCCCGTGCTGCTTGGCAGGCACCAGAGGTAGATAGCCAGATTTACATTGAACATAAAGCGAGAGCAGGAAGCATGGTAAAGATAAAGATTACAGACATTTTAGATTATGATTTAAAGGGGATTCTTTTAAAATGATTGAGATAGAGCCATTTTGTGGGATTGTTTATAATCAGAAAAAGGTAAATTTGGCTGAGGTGGTAACCCCTCCCTATGATATGATAACACCTGAAGGGGCAGAAGGGTTTTATGAGCGCAACCCCTACAATATCATTCGATTAATTCTAGGAAGGCCTAACCATAAAGAGGATTGGACCAATAGGGCAGCAATCTATTTTAAAACATGGCTAAAAGAAGGTATTCTTAAAAAACACAAAAAGAGAGGTATTTATCCTTATTATATATATTATACTGTAGGCAAGAAGGTGCAATGTCTAAAGGGTTTCATTACCAGATTGCGCTTAGAGCCCTTTGATAAAGGGATTATTTATCCTCATGAGAGGACATTTAATGGAATTGTATCTGAAAGACTAAGGCTACTTAAGGCCTGTGAGGCCAATTTTAGTCAGGTGTTTGGACTTTATAGTGACCAGGAACACAAAATTATAGAAACCATTAATAATGAACTACCCCCTTCCCCTTTTATCCAAATTGAAACAGATAGGGTAAGGCATTGTGTTTGGGAATTGACCAATGGGCATGCCATTTCCAAGATTAAATTACTTATTAAAAATAAAAAGTTGATTATAGCCGATGGGCATCACCGCTATCAGACGGCTTTAATTTATAAACAACAGATGAATAACCTTTTTCCTAACGCATCAAAAGATGCATCATTTAATTACGTGGCAGTACATCTAACAAATCTAGAAGACCCGGGTTTAAGCATTTTGCCCAGTCATCGACTATTAACTGACAAATGTATCCCTGATTTCCATTTAGCTGAATTTTTGAGTAAAATAAATGAATCATTTGAGATAAGCCATTACCATGACCAGACCATATTTTGGAAAAAGCTTGGGGAGATAGGAAACCATAAGGTAGCGATAGGCTTTTACTGCCAAAACCAGCCAGAGTTCTTTATATTCACTCTTAGAGCAGGAGTCATGGATGGAAAATCTATTCCAGATTCTTTGAAAGGATTGGATGTAGTAGTGCTTACAGAGTTGATTATAAAGGGGATATTAAATTTAGACCAAGCTCACTTGGAAAAAGGTATCTATTACATAAGTAAAGGACAAGAGGCCATTAAATTAATTCAAAGAGGAAAATATAAAATGGCCTTTTTACTCAATCCAATAAAGGGTTCTCAGCTAAAGGAAGCAATTTCTAAAAATCAACTTATGCCACATAAATCTACCTATTTTTATCCTAAAATATTAACAGGATTGGTAATCAATAGCCTGAAAGATGAATAACGAAACCTTGGATAGCCTTTTAGGTGGAAAAATTAAGGTCATCCAAAGTAAATATGGTTACAGATTTGCTATAGATGCTGTTATTTTAGCCAATTTTGTGCATTTAAGAAAAAAAGAAAGGGTGTTGGAGTTGGGTACAGGATGTGGTATCATTTTAATATTTCTGGCCCTAAAGCATCCCCAGGTTAAAAAATTTTTCGGTCTGGAAATTCAAAAGCCTTTAGTTTATCAAGCCAAAAGGAATGTGGAATTAAATAGGTTAAATGAAAAGATTCAAATTTTATGTGCTAATATGAAGGATGTTAAAAAATTTTTTCCACCTCTCTCGTTTGATGTAGTGATTAGTAATCCCCCTTATTATCGGTTAAGCGCAGGGCGCATAAATCCTATGGCTGAAAAGGCTATTGCTCGCCATGAAATCATGGGATCCCTATTGGATGTAGCTAAGATTTGCATCCATGCATTAAGGGAAAAGGGCAGATTATATTTGATTTATCCTAGTTTAAGGTGTGTGCATCTTTTCTCAAGCCTACGCAGATATAGAATAGAGCCAAAGCGTATAAGGTGGGTGTATCCAAGAGAACAGGAGAGGGCCAGTTTTGTTTTAATTGAGGCCATAAAGGGGGGGAGTGAAGAAGCCAAGGTAGAACCCCCACTTTTTATTTATCAAGGGGATGGAAATTATACCAAAGAAGTATTATGTTATTATAAATAAATTGTGAGGTAAGTATGAAAAAAAATATAGTTGTTTTAAAAGAACTACATATAGATAAGCCTATTATGCTTGCTTGTTGGCCTGGCATGGGATATGTGGCCTTGAGTATGGCTAAATATATACAGAGATACCTCAAAGCAGAAAAATTTGCCATAATTGATGCAGATGACTATTTTCAAATTCCAGGCATCACCATACAGAAGGGACTGATTAATCCTATTTCCCTGCCCTCAAGCACCTTTTATTTTTGGGAGTCCCCTGAAAAGGATTTGATTATCTTTATTAGTGAAAGCCAGCCAGTACCGGGAAAGGAATATATATTGGCTCAGCAAATAATGGATGTAGCTGAAAGATATAAAGTAAATACCATATTCACGGCAGCTGCTATGCCTATAGAAATTAGTCATAAGGACACCTCATCCGTATGGGCAGTGGGCTCTAATGAGGAGGTATTAAATAGGCTAAATCAAGGTGGGATAAAGCTGATGAAGGATGGTAGAATTAGTGGGATGAATGGCTCACTTTTGGGCGTGGCTAAACAGAGGGGGATCGATGGCATATGCCTCCTTGGAGAGATTCCTTATTATACTATCCAGATAGAAAACCCTAAAGCTACTAAAGCAGTTATTGAGGTATTTTGTATGCTGACAGGCATTGTAGTAGCTACTACAGAGTTAGACGAGGTAGCTCAATATATGGAGCAAGAGGTAGATAATTACTTGCAGCTACTCCAAGAAAAGGCCAAGAAAGAACCTACCCAAACCTTACATTGATACTATATCCCCTGTGCTCTTTGTCTTTTAAATTGTACTGGAATTATTATAACTGTTCATTGTTTTTCTATTTACCGCAGAGGACGCAGAGATCACAGAGCACAAAAGCAAAGCATTTTTAAAATTCTTATTTTTCTCTGCGTCCTCTCGCACTCTGCGGTGAATAATTACGATTTATTTTTCCCTTGCCATTTTACATTATATTCTCTATAATCCGTACCAATGAAAGAAAAGGTGCTTGTTGCCGGTAGTGGGGCTAGAGACCATTGTTTGGCTGAGGAATACGCAGAGCATGGACACAAGACATATATTGCGCCGGGAAACCCTGGGATAAAATACACAAGAAAGGGCAAAAGTGGTTGGATAGAGTGTGTACCATTGAGAGAACCTTTTGAAATTGCAAGATTTTGTAAAGAAAACAATATAACCTTGGTAGATGCTGGCTCCGAGAATGTCTTAGACCAGGGGGTTGTAGATGCGTGTAATGCCATAGGAATAGCAACAATAGGGCCTAAAAGAAAATATGTTTGGATAGAAAGTGACAGGGAATTTACCGATAAATTGTTAAGGGATATAGGTGTTCCAAAACCAGAGTTTGAAGTCTTCGATAACCCAGAAGAGGCAAAGAAATATGTAAAGAATATAGGTTATCAGGTTGTGGTCAAGGCCAATGGGTTGGCCTCTGGGAAGGGCTGCATTGTCTGCGACGATGTTGATGATGCAATAGATGCCATTGAAACTATAATGGTAAAAAGGAAATTTGGAAAATCAGGGGAAAAGGTGGTAATTGAAGAAAGGAAATACGGAGAGGAGATATCTTTTTTTGCCTATCTGGATGGGGAACACGTTCTCCCATTAAAGATGTTTGCAAAGGATTATAAACCAGCGTTTGATCCAGATGATAAATTAGGAATGTTTATCTTCAATTATGGCCTTGATGAAAAGGGGATAAGAAGGGGATTACAGAAATTTAGAATAAAATGTTCTGAAAATCTAAAATCTATGGATGAAGAAGAAATGATTAAATATCTAAAAGAGATTTTGAGGGAAGATACCAAATTACCAAACCTAAACACCGGTGGAACAGGGTGCTACTGCCCTCACAAGCTAGTTAGTTCACATCTAGTAAATAGAATAATAAAAGAGATAGTAAATCCCACAGTAAATGAGATTTATAGAATGGGATGGGAATATAAGGGTATCTTGTATTTTGGTCTAAACAGGGACCCGGATGGAAGATTGGATGTATTTGAGATTAATGTAAGACATGGTGATCCAGAGGCAGAGGTAATTCTTAGAAAATTAGAAACAGACCTATTTGAAATAGCAATGGCTACATGGAATGGAAGAGTTGATGAAATAAAACCAAAATGGAATGAGAATTATTATGTGGATGTTATTGCAATGGTAGGCAGGGCAAAAGGTGAAAAGGGATGGTATCCAGGGTATCCAGGAAGATATGGAAAAGGGTATAAGATAAAGGGATTAGAGGATATAAATAGGGGGATTGCTGTTTTTTATTCAGGCATCGATGAACACCCTGAGAAAGGGCTTGTGACAAGTGGTGGGAGGGTTTTGCATATTGTGGCAAGCAATAAAAGTCTTGATGTCGCCGTAGAAAAGGCATACAAAAACATAGAAAAGATAAAGTTTCTGGATCATGAAAACAAAAATTGTATGAGGTATAGAAAAAGAATAGGCTTAGACGTATCTGCTCAAAATTCCACAGAATTTTGAGCAATTACGAATTGGGGGTGTAGATATGCATCATTTGAAAGATTACAGAAAAATTGTACCAGATGAAGCTATATCAGCGATATACAAGAAGGCAAAAGGGCTTTACGGGATGCGTCATTTACATATCAATTCTACTTATTACGGTGGCGGTGTGGCAGAGATATTAAGCTCCCTGGTGCCACTAATGAATAATGTGGGGATAGAGGCAGACTGGAGAATACTCCATGGTACTCCTGATTTATTCACCATAACCAAAAAATTTCACAATGCACTTCAGGGCAATTCCATAAACCTTACTGAGATAAAAAAACGACTGTATGTGGAGGCCAATGAAGACTTTTCCACCTATTGCCACATAGTGCACGATTGCGTAATTGTACATGATCCACAACCCCTACCACTCATAAAATTCTACAAGAAAAGGCAGCCATGGGTTTGGAGGTGCCATATAGACCTGTCAAATCCACATAGAGAACTCTGGGAATTCCTTAAAGGATTTATCCTTAGATATGATATGGTTATTTTTTCATCTGAAAGATATAAGAAGGAAGGTCTTCCGGTAGAACAGAGGATTATTTCTCCATCTATTGACCCCCTATCGCTTAAGAACAAGGAGCTCTCTGAAAAAGACATATTAAAATATGTTAAAAAAGCGGGTATTCCAGCCGATAAACCGATTATAACGCAAGTTTCGAGAATGGACCCTTGGAAAGACCCGGAAGGCCTACTTG
>LJNA01000080.1 GCA_001304365.1 Syntrophobacter sp. DG_60
AAGTGTAAGAAATATATTAAGACTATAGACACCAGGCAACTGGGTGAAGAAATAGTGCTTTTTGTTGAAGATTTGGGAACACTTCATCTTGATATCCTTGCCCAGAAAGAGGGGTATAAAAGAGAGGTTCCAAATATCCTTAATGTCTAGTAATTGAGAGTTTTTTAAATGCTACCTATCCTTTGCATTGTTGGCCCTTCAAAGGTTGGAAAGACAGGGCTGATAGAGAAACTGCTAGTTGAGCTTAAAGGGCGAGGTTATAAAGTAGCTGCTGTAAAGCATGCCCCCAGAGGTTTTAATTTAGATAAGCCTGAAAAGGACTCCTGGCGTTATAATAAGGCAGGTGTTGATACCCTGGTGCTTAGTTCACCAGAGAAGCTGGCCCTAATAAAAAATGTAGACCGTGACCCAAGTCTAGCAGAGATCTCAAAGTTTTTAGGTGAAGATTTTGATATTATACTTGCTGAGGGCTTTAGAAAAAGCAGGAAGCCAAAAATTGAGGTTCATAGAAAAGGATTTGAGCCCCCTGGTGCCAAAGGGGTCATAGCCTTGGTCAGTGATGAATTTTTAGACATAAGTATTCCTCAATTTTCTTCAGAGGCTATAACAGGCTTGACTTCATTTATTGAAGAAAAATTTCTCCTAAATAAAAGAAAAGAAAGGGTTTCACTTTTTGTAAGTGGGAAACATATTCCACTTAACCCTTTTCTTAAAAGTCTCTTTTTAAAGACCTTAGAGGCTATGGTCTCAACCCTTAAAGGGGTTAAACAAGCGAAGAGCATTGATCTATCAATTAGAAGGGAAAAGGAATGATTTATGATTTATGATGCCTATGGCCGCCCCATCTATTATCTACGCATCTCTGTAACAGACAGGTGCAATCTTAGGTGTCGATATTGTATGCCAGATGGGTTTAAAAAATTGCCTCATCTAGAGATCCTGCGTTATGAGGAAATTACTCATATTATTAAGATAGCTACCTCTATGGGTTTTTATAAGGTACGCCTTACCGGGGGAGAGCCTCTAATCAGAAGTAACATTACACTACTTATTCAGCATATAAGTCAAATTCCTGGTATAAAAGACCTGAGCATTACCACTAATGGAGTACTTTTGGCCAAAATGGCCAAAGATTTATTTGGTGCAGGCCTTCGGAGGATCAATATTAGCCTAGATACATTAAACCCTGAAAAATATAGAGATATTACCCATGTTGATGCATTTCCTTATGTTTGGAAAGGCATTAAAAAAGCATTAGAGGTAGGCTTTTCTCCAGTAAAGATCAATGTAGTAGCCCTTAAAGGGTTTAATGAGGATGAAATTTTAGATATGGCAAGACTTACATTTGATTATCCCATCTCCATTCGGTTTATTGAGTATATGCCACTTTCTAAACAGACCATAAATCACAGGGAATATTTTTTACCTGCAGATGCCATTAAAGAAAAGCTAGCCACACTGGGTAAACTACAGCAGCTCCCTTCAGCATCCTTGGATGGGCCAGTTAAGCGTTATAAAATCTCTGGAGGTCTGGGTGAGATAGGATTGATTGCTCCCATAAGCCATCCCTTTTGTTATCGTTGTAACAGGATTCGTCTTACCTCAGATGGCAAGCTACGCCCTTGTCTCTTATCAGATAAGGAATACGACATAAAGACCCCTTTAAGAGAAGGGGAAAGCGATACGGTGATCAAGTCCATTATCAAAAAGGCCATTTCCCAAAAACCAAAGGGCCATAATTATATTAAATTTACCGGCCAACGTCCTATGGTCCTTATTGGCGGATAATTCATAACTCCTTTTTTTCACCCTTCAAAGATAACCTTACCTGTATCTTTAAAGTCATAGCCTAAAAATTTTTGAGAAAATAGATTTATATTGAGGGGATCTAAGAGGGCCAAAAAGTTTCTTATGGGCTTTATATAAAAATTGTCCTTTAAAATTACCAGATCAAACCTCTCCCAGCTAATAGGAATAAATTCCAAACCAAGAAAATCAGCTATATAATGAATGCCAATGCCTACATTTGCCTCTCCTTTTAGTACAGAAAGCCCAACCTCTAAATGGGTATTTACCTCATTTTCATAACCCTTCATTTCTTCTGGGTTGATGCTTATCTGTTTTAGGTGATAATCTAAAAGCAATCGTGTCCCTGAACCCTTATTTCTATTAATAATCTTTATCTCTTTTCTCATTAAATCCTCAAATCCCTTTATTCCTAATGGATTCCCCTTTTTAACCATAAATCCCTGTTCCCGATAGACAAGATTGATCACCACTGCCTTTTCACCGCCTAGATATTTACTGAGATAAGGAATATTATATTCCTGGGTTTCAGGATGGAAGAGGTGAGTAGATGCTAGCAATGCCTTTCCTTGAACCAATGCAGTTAGTCCCTTTGCACTACCAATGCTAGCATAATAGATCAAAGAGGCAGGGAAGTATTTTCTCGTGTATTGATTGATTACCATATTTAAGAATGGATCATTACTGCCAGCAATTAGAATATCCCTCCCCTTTTCTACACCTTCTGTAATCCATTTATCTATTAAATTTTTTGGAAAGAGCCACTTGCCCGCAACACGTGTGCAGGGTATTTCCCCCTCTTTAATGAGTTGATAGACCTTTTTCTCATTTATTTTTAAATACTTAGCAACTTCCTTAGTAGTTAATAGTTCTATCTTTGGCATATCTAGTCTGTCTGCCGACTTATAAATGCAGGAACGTCTAATCCCTCTTCTTTAGGCAAGCGGAACATCATTCTTTGACCATTATTTTGTATTGTGGTGTTTATACTTTTAGGTATTTGGTTACCAATTCCTGTAGCAATTACGGTGATCATTATCTCATCACCCATACTGTCATCAAACACCATGCCCCAAATGATGTTGGCATCCTCATCAGCCTCTTTTTTAATCAATGTAGATGCTTCATGAGTTTCTTCCATAGTTATACCAGAGCCTGTAATATTAATAAGCATACCACTTGCTCCTTTAATGGAAACATCCTCTAGCAATGGGTTATGAATGGCCTTATGAACTGCTTGTATGGCCCTGTTCTCTCCTTTGGCCACGCCTGCGCCTATAAAGGCCAATCCTTTTTCAGACATTAGCTTCCTTACATCAGAAAAATCCCTATTAACTGAACCTGGGACTGTAATAAAACCTGCTACACCTCTTACTGTATAATAAAGAATTTCGTCTGCCCTTTTAAACATTTCTAAAAAACTAGCATCGCGAGGGGCCATTTTTAGGAGACGGTCATTGGGAATGGTGATAATGCCATCCACTACCTTTTGCAATTGAATAATGCCCCGCTTAGCTTGCCTTAAGCGCACCTTTCCTTCAAAGGAAAAGGGTTTGCTAACTATGGCTATAGTTAATGCCCCCAATTCTTTGCATAATTGAGCAATAACAGGAGCACCTCCTGTACCGGTACCCCCTCCCATCCCGGCAGAGATAAATGCCAAATCGCTTCCTTCCAAGGCTTCTCTGATCTGATTTATACTTTCTAAGGCAGCCTGACGTCCGATTTCCGGGTCTCCTCCTGCCCCTCGGCCATTGGTTAGGTTCATCCCCAATAGAATCTTGTTAGGCGATTTATTCTTTTCCAAGTCTTGGGCATCTGTATTTAGTGTAATGAAATCCACATTTTGTAAATCAGACTCAATTATGTTATTTATAGCGTTGCCACCAGCCCCTCCTATACCTACTACAGCAATCCTAGTAGATATTTTATTCTCTATAAATCTTATAGCCATATCCATCTTTGACCTCCTTGTAATTACTCAATATCCTGTGGATTTTGAGTAATTAATTGCAAAATGCAAAGTGCAAATTGAAAAATGCAAAATCAAAAACAAAATTAGGTCAAAGAAATAATTTTAAATTTTGCACTTTGCAATATTCATTTTTCATTGTCTGTTCAAAATTCCACTGAATTTTGAACAGATACACCTCCCTGAAGGCCAAAGGCCTTCTAAAACGCTTTCTTAAACCAATCTTCAAACCCAGTGATAAAGCGATTCCATACCCCCTTTTTTCTTTCAAAGAGGCCTTGTTGTTGCTTTTTTTGCCCTTTAATACTATGCTTTATTAGTCCTACGGCCGTTGCATATATTGGATTTCTGATAATATCTACTAACCCCCCTACTCCTTGTGGATAACCAAGGCGAGTAGGAAGACCAAAGATTTGTTCAGCCTCTTCTAATAATCCCGGAAGTATAGAAGACCCTCCTGTAATGACCATTCCTCCCACCAAGACCTCTTTCAATTCTGCATTTCTCAATTCCTGCTCTAACCGGACCAGAATTTGTTCAACCCTTGCTTGAATGATCTGGGTCAGTACAGACTTAGGCACTAGTTGCGGCTTGTGATTGCCTATTATAGGCACTTTAATTTGTTCATCTTCTTCTAATAAATCAATAGTGACTGTGCCATGGTGTATCTTAATCTTTTCTGCCTCTGAAATCGGTGTTCTTAGGCCCAAGGCAATGTCTTTAGTGATATTAACTCCCCCTACTCCCAGTATGGCAGTGTGTCTGATACTGTTATTAAAAAATATGGCTAGATCAGTGGTGCCTCCTCCAAAATCCACCAAGCCCACACCTAAAGTCTTTTCATCTTCTGTTAATATAGCTTCGCTGGCTGCCATTGGTTGTAAAATCACATTCACTACATCCAGGCCTGCCTTTTCAATACATTTTAATACTGTTTCAATAGAATTAAGACAAGCAGTAATAACATGCCCTTTTACTTCTAATCTCTCCCCCACTATGCCTATTGGGTCTCTGATGTCACCACGGTCATCCACAATAAATTCTTGAGGCAAAACGCGTATGATTTCTTTGTCTGAAGGAATAGAAATCTTCTTGGCTTCTTCTATTACTCGTTCTACATCCTTCTTTCTTACTTCCCTGTGTTTAAGGGCAATCGCACCTTGACTATTGAAACCCTGGATATGAATTCCAGAAATCCCTGTATGAACGCTCCTAATCTCACATTTTGCCATTAGTTCTGCTTCTTCCACAGCTCGTTTAATGGAGCTAACTATATCCTCTACATTGATTACTACTCCTCTCTCCATCCCATGAGCAGGGTGGCACCCTACCCCTATAACATCTATATTAGCCTCTGCAACCTCCCCCACTACTGCACATACTTTAGTAGTGCCGATATCTAGACCTACAATAAGCTCACCCTTGCGCTCCATGCCTATCCCGTATCTGCTCAAAATTCAGAGCAGACAATGAAAAATGAATATTGCAAAGTGCAAAATTTAAAATTCAAAAACAAACACCTAAATGATAGCATCTATTTTTTTCTTTTCCCTTAGCAGTTATTATAGATTTTGCAACAATTTTGACCAATCCCCCAGCTTTACCTAATAAATCCTTTTCTTTCATTTTGCATTTTTCAATTTGCACTTCTTGCCCCGTTAGATATAAAATTATCTAACAGGGTGAACATTTTGCAATTAATTACTCAAAATCCACAGGATATTGAGTAATTACCCTACCCCAATCCTACATAAACCTTATTTACCTGATTTAAATCAACCCTTTTAATGTCCTTTAAACCAGTTTGATTTAGATAGATTAATATCTTATGTAATGAACAAAGCTTTTCTTTATAATGTTCTTTACCTAAATAAACTTCAGTTCCACTAGTAGTGTAAAAGGTAACCCCCAGGTCTTGGTCTAAGTGAATTTTTGAAATCTCAGCCAAAGAGATACCCCATTTTTTATGCTTAAACCCCACCAATAAATCAATTGTCTCTTTTAGGTAAGGGCTATCTCTATAAGCTCCGGTAATAATAGGCAAATCTGGATATTCCTTAAGATAAAACCAGACACCTTTTCTATCTATACTCCATAATCTAGGACCATCATAAATTAGGGCCAGCGGTTCCCTTTCTTTTAAAGAAATGATCAATCTATCAGGCCACTTGCGAGAGACATTTGCCTCTTCTATTAATGGGTAGGAAATCAGACGTTGCTTAAGCCAGCGTAAATGCAAATTTAACAGGCTTTGACCAGGATACAACTTAAGCCAAGTCAATATCTCTGATTTAGTAAGTCGTTTATTCCCAATAGTCTTCACCTCTTTTATTTGAAAATAAGGATGGGTGACTACCAGGAGATACCACATTACAAAGATAAAGCTTAAGATACCGAGGGTAGTAATGAGTAATAAGCCTTTTAAAGCTAGTTGCTTTTTATTAATAGCTGGATAATAACGGTTTCTTCTCACAATGAGTTCCTTACATTTTTATATAATCTTAATCTCTGGCTCTAAAAAAATACCTGTTTTTTGAAAGACCTTATTTTGTGCTAATTCCATTAAGGCCAATACATCGGTTGCCTTTGCACCTCCAAGATTAACAATGAAATTAGCATGTTTTTCAGAGATTTTGGCATTCCCTATTTGGTAACCCTTAAGCCCCGCGTCTTCAATTAATTTACCTGCAGCTGCTTCTTTAGGATTTTTAAACACACAACCTGCTGAAGGTAGGTTTAAGGGCTGCTTTGATTGTTTTTGCTGAAAATAAAAATGCATTTTGGTCTTAATCTTTTTATAAGCAGAAGGTACCAGTCGCAGGTGGGCCTCCAGAATCAATGTCCCAAGAGGTAAATTAGCTGTGCGGCAACCAAATCTAAGTACATTTTTTGGATACCATCTTATCTCCCCTTTTTGTGTTATGGCTTTAATATCTATTATATTTTCTTCAATATTGTGCTCAAATGCTCCAGCATTACTTGCTATAGCCCCGCCCAAGGTACCAGGAATACCTACTAAGTATTCTAGTCCCCCCCATCCACACCTTAGGCTGGCCATTAGCAACTTTGATAACTTTATACTCCCTCCTGCCTTAAGATAAATGGCATTTTTCTCTTTTAGCAAAATCTCTAACCTTGCAAAGTCTGGTCCAAGTTTAATGATTATTCCTGAATAACCATGGTCTTTTACCAAAACATTTGTTCCTTGGCCCAAAATGTAATAGGAATAACCATTTTCTTTTAAGTAAAATAGCAAT
>LJNA01000081.1 GCA_001304365.1 Syntrophobacter sp. DG_60
CAGTTTCCTATCAGCTAACCATCTAAATTTTCTCTTAAATGGCTCCTAATTACCCAATTTACGCATAGATGTTCTGTTGGATGACTATAATTGTCTTACATCTTTACTCTGTCTAATTTTGCCAATATGAGGCCATAGAAATTCTTTTTTGGGCTAGGCGCCAGAAGGAACCTATTTTTTATACTGTATAAGCTAGAGATACTTTACAGAGACAGACACTAGAAAGGCAAGAATGGTAGAAATCGGCTTTATCCTGATTTTAAAACCTTTCCCAACAAATCCCACCTTTCATATCCATCAAGTACAGTAGTAGATGAGATGCTGGTTTGGTTTATGTATGGATTTCTGGGTTTGAATATAAACCTGCTGTTTTTGTATACCACAATAATTATGTCCGCATTACAATAAAAATTAAAGTTAGGACACTTCTCCAATCTATTGGTTCTTGTAAAAATAATTCTAACCCTCAAGCCATTAACTAACCAAACATTGGTTCCCTTAGTTTGCTGAGGTATTCCATACCTGCTTAATCTCTGCAATATACCAACAAGTTGAGGTTTGTGAGGGATGTTCACATATTTTTTGAATAAACTTGCACGTTTGGGTCGCTTACTTCTGTTATGAATTACACTCAGTATTTGATTTATTCTCTGACGGCTGACCCCTGCCCAAATCGCTAAATCAGATACACTAATCTGTGGTTCATCAATGAAGTCAAGCATCGCCTTGACAAATAAAGGCCCATATCTTTTCTTTATTTTTTCCTTTAATTTCTCAACTCTTTGCTCACTTACGTCTGGCTTTGGCTCTGCCATTTTCTTTCCTTTGCACTGTTACTACAAAATATTTTAGATTTATTCTTAATTAATAATCATTTTTTTAAAAATAATCAAGTGTTAAATGCACAGTGATTTACACCCTATCTAATTTTGCAAGATATGAAGCTGTGTGGGGAGTCCTTTTGGCCTATAGCGAATATGCCTGGTTATGCCTGCTAAATGTGAATTGGTGATTGCCTTAACCTTGGCAAAAAAAGACTGTCTCAATCATACAGTCCCATTTTTTGCTAGAATAAATGCCAGAAGGGTATTGACATTTGGAATACTTTTTGTATAAAAGAGAACCAATTGCTGATACTTTCGGCAGAAAGGGGGGATGAGTTATATGAATAAAGGAGAGTTAGTTGATGCCGTTGCCAAGGATACTGGTATTTCCAAGGCATTAGCAGGAAAGGTACTGAACAGCCTCGTTGATACGGTAACAAAGAGCTTAAAGAAGGGGGATAAAGTTGCTCTGGCTGGGTTTGGAACTTTTTCTGTAATGAAAAGGAAGGCTAGAACAGGGAGGAATCCTCAGACAGGGAGGCCAATTAAGATTGCTGCCAAGAAAGTGGCTAAGTTCAAAGCTGGAGCTAAGTTGGCTAAAGCAGTTAAATAACCCCGTATCAGAGTTATTAACATTTGGAAGCTAGGTATATTTAAGGATAGGCTAACGGAGTGGTTTTTGGCCAAGCCCCGTAACCTCTAAAAAAAGCCCATCGTGTTTGCTATTGTAGCAGCCGATGGGTTTTTCTTTATGGGTAGTTGCAAAAGGCTGTAATTAGCTTATTTGGAACAAGTTAGGTAGTAAGATAATTAGTACCTGTTTCAAAAAACTTCCCCTTTATTTGTCAAAATAGGGCATATAGATAATAGGTTGTTGGAGGGATATTGGCCAGTTTAGAAGTGGCCTGACTCTGCAATTGAAAAAATGGAAGGAGGTGAAATAAAAATCACAGAATCAGGCCATATGTCTGTGATTTTCTATAAGGGCCAGCAAGAACCAAAGTAGAAAGCCACGGGGCAGGCGGCTGGGAAGACTTTGGTTCCCCGGCCCTTTCTTTTTTAGGTTAAGCCATATTTTAATATTATCAGAAATTAGTTACCATGTCAACAAGTTACCGATTTACCAAATTACCACTTTTTTAAATAAATCAATTATCAGCCATTTAAGAAAGGATAAAGTGTTGACAGAATAAAGAATAAGGAAGTAGCAATAGTTATTTTCTAGGTAAATCCAGATGAAAGCGCTGCTATAAGATGAAGGCGCTGCTATAATAAGAAACCAGCAATTAGAAACTTACCTGGGTCCTGCTACCCATACACCTGGAAAATCCTTTTTTATTTCCTCTTTTTTTCTATAAGCGTCTTGCTTGCCCTTAAATCCACTAATGGCTATCCGATACCAAGTTCCTTTCTGCGGTATTTCTACCTCTTTTACAATCACTTCATAGCCCTTTTTTCTAAGCATATCAAGCCTTTTATATGCATTATCTTTATCCTTGTATGTTTCTAGATGAACAGCCCAAGAAGGAATTGAATCCTTGTTGCTGAGGGCCTTTTTTGCCTTTTTTAAGTTTTCATCTTTCCTATGATAATGGGAAATATCACGGACTGCTTTTGGCTGCGGTTGTTCTCGCACTTTTCCACCGCCAAAGGACATAAACACTAAAACTAACAATACCACTACAAACACAGCATACTCCACTCCAAACACAACATACCACGGGCTTTCTTTCATCCATTTCTGTAGCCTTGAGTTGATGCTAGATTTTGGCAATTCTGACCTGTTTTCGCTTAACCATTCACCACAATGCTCACATTTTATACCGTCATCCTGAATTTTTTCACCACAAAATGGACATTTTTTCATTGCTGACCTCAAGAAACTCGTATAAAACATGATTATCTAACTGATGAAGATTCACCTTTGCCTGTATTCAGAAAGAAAGGCAGATTAACCAGAATTGAGTTATTTAACTTTGTGAAACGTCCACCTAGGGATATGCCTTGTCTTAAAGCAGACAACAAACTTCCCTTCACCAAAGTCCTTAAACTTAAAGCCAGTGGTCTTCCCTGCTGATTCCTTCAGTGCAGGGACGTTTCTGTTACTTTTTGATAAGCGCTTGCGGGATAAATGCTTTGATTTTGGCCCACTGCCTGAAGGATTGGTGCAGACCGTATCTGTCATGGCTCACCTCCTAAGATTAAATTTCTCCTGATTTTACTTCTAACTCACCTCCTTTCAAACAAAGGTGTATTGAGCAAATTTTGTGCCTAAAAAGGATGAGTAGAAAGATTTGCTTTGGTTTTGGACTAGATTTGAGATTCCAACAAATTGGAAAGTATTTTTTTGAAGGGTCAAGATGCACAATTTTGTTCGCCGATGCACAATTTTGTTTCCAGCCTGTTGATGCTGTCAAACAAGGAATGGAGATTATGATAATTGTGCGCCACGAAGCTGCACAAGCAATGTCAATAGATAAAATATGGAATGAAAAAACGCATGACATGATAAATGGGCTCAAAGGTTAGGGATATCGAAGAACGTATCAAACTACATTAATAGAGTGATTGATAACAAAAATGTTCCAGAAGATTAAAAAAAAGCATACAGAAGAAACAAAGATGCCAAAGAGTAAGGGGAAGAATTTGCGATTAGAGATATAATGGAAAATTTACATGATAGAGGAAAAAAAAAGACAAATTACCTCTAGATAAAAGCCCACTTTACCCCATAGATAAACCATGTGGGCCCTTTTAGAGGTTAGGGGAATTAGCCCAATCCCATTTTGTTAGCTTGGCATTAAATAATACCAAGCTCCTAAATGTTGTGACCTATAGTGGGACTTACTTGACTGCTTTAGCCAGATTAGCCCCAGCCTTGAACTTAGCCACTTTCTTGGCCCGAATCTTAATTGGCCTTCCTGTCTGAGGATTTCTCCCTGTTCTAGCCTTCCTTCTTATTACAGAGAGAGTTCCAAATCCAGCCAGAGCAACCTTATCCCCCTTCTTTAAGCTCTTTGTTACCGTATCAACGATGCTGTTCAATACCTTTCCTGCCAATGCCTTGGAAATGCCAACATCACTAGCAACGGCATTGATTAATTCTCCCTTATTCATATAACTCTTCCCCCCTTTCTGCCGAAAGTGTCAGCAATTGGTTCTCTTTTATACACAAAGTATTTCAAATGTCAACATTTTTTTGACACTTATTCCAGCAAAAAAAATAAAATTGTGTGATTGTGGATAACAAATATAGCAACAAGCGGGAGGGTAGGGCCAGGGCAGGGATGGCAGACTGGATCTCTTCCCCACCAACACAGATGTGATTTCTCCTTTCTACAGTTTACAATTTAGCCACAATTTGGTACTAATCAAATGAGGGCCTCTGATAGTGAGTGCCTAAAGCTTGTTCAAGGTTGTAAGCTGCTTTAAGCAATGTCTTTTCTGAAAAGTAAGGGCCTATTAGTTGCATCCCAATAGGCAGTCCATCCTTGCTAAAGCCGCAAGGCAAAGATATACCTGGAAGTCCTGCAAGATTTATAGGGTTGGTAAATATATCTGATAGATACATCTTTAATGGATCATCTATTTTTTCACCAATTTTAAAAGCCGGGGTGGGAGAAACCGGTGTAACAATTATATCACATACTTTAAATGCCTCTAAAAAATCCTGTTTTATCAATGTCCTCACCTGTGAAGCCTTTTTATAATAGGCCTCATAATAACCAGCAGATAAAGCATAAGTACCTAGCATAATCCTCCTTTTTACCTCATCCCCAAATCCAGAAGATCTGCTTTTACAATACATATCTATTAATTCTTTTGTGTCTTCTCTCAGTCCATATTTAACCCCGTCATACCTAGCCAAATTGGAGCTAGCCTCTGATGGGGCAATGATATAGTAGGCAGTTACAGCATATTCTGTATGAGGAAGGGAAATATCTATTATTTCTGTACCTGAAGAGGCCATAATTTCTATACCACCCTTCACTATCTCTGCTACCTCTTTATCCAGGCCCTCTATAAAATATTCCTTGGGCACGCCTATGCGCATTCCTCTAATTCCATCTTTCAATGCCTTGGCATAATCCTGTTTTTCTATTGGGGCAGAAGTTGAATCAGAATGGTCATGTTGAGCAATAATAGAAAGTAAAATAGCTGCATCAGTGACATCTTTGGAAAGTGGGCCAATTTGGTCTAAAGATGAGGCAAATGCTACTAATCCAAAGCGGGAAACCACTCCATAGGTAGGCTTTAAGCCCACCACCCCACAAAATGAGGCAGGTTGTCTGATAGAACCTCCTGTATCTGAGCCCAGGGCACAAATGCACTCATCTGCGGCCACTGCAGCCGCAGAGCCACCACTGGAACCCCCAGGCACACAATCTAGTTTCCAAGGGTTATGAGTAATGTGCATTGCAGAATTTTCTGTAGAAGAACCCATGGCAAATTCATCCATATTTGTCTTACCCAAAATGACGGCGCCTGCCTGCTTTAATAATTTAACCGCCGTAGCATCATAAGGGGGCACAAAATTTTCCAATATCTTAGAGGCACATGTAGTCCTTATGCCTTTTGTACACATATTGTCTTTGACAGCAAGTGGGATGCCTGTTAAAGGGGTAAATTCATTTTGTATTATCTTTTTTTCGGCTACTTTTGCCTCTTCCAAAGCTAATTCCCGAGTTAATGTAATATAGGCCTTAACCTTTTCCTCCACATTTTCTATGCGATTAAATAAATCCTCTACAATCTCCTTTGGGCTAACCTCCTTTTTTATTAAAAGTTTATGCAACTGGTGAATAGTCATTTTTGATAGCATCTAGATCACCCTTGGCACAACAACCATATCTTTATCCTTCTTTGGGGCATTGGCCAATGTCTTTTCCTTATTTAGAGAGGTTTTAACTTCATCCATTCTAAATACATTTGTAAGCTCCAAGGCATGATATGTGGGTTTTACTCCACTTGTTTCCAATTCATTTAATTTTTCCATATAAAGTAATGTTTGGTTTAACTGATGAGTAAAAAGTTCTATTTCCTTTTCAGAAAAGGAAAGCCTAGCCAGTTTGGCTACATGCAATACTTCTGCCTTAGTGATTTTCAAGGTTACCTCCTTTTTCAAATAGGCCAAAACTGCCTATGGAAATCCATGGCCCTGTTAATGGAATTTGATGGATTATAATTTTTATAAAAATCCTTGGGAGGGCTAAAATCCTCACCTAAAAGTACCCTTATTACGGCCTCAATAGAATGAGCTAGGCCTTCTAATGCATATCCACCTTCTAATGTGAGTATTAAGCGATTGTTGCAAAGTTCTTTTGCAATATCCCTTAAAACTTGGGCCAAATAAGCAAATCCCTTAACTGTTAAATTCATATCACTTAATGGGTCATCTATATAAGGGTCGAATCCTGCAGAGACCAAGATAAGCTCTGGCCTAAAATTATAGGCTATGGGCTTGAGTAAATGGTTGAATATATATAAATAGTCTCTATCCCCATGACCAGCAGATAAAGGTATATTTACAGTATAACCTTTGCCTTCCCCTTCCCCCATCTCCTCTAAACGCCCAGTCATAGGATAGTGTGGATACTGATGGGTGGAAAAATAAAGCACTTTGGATGTATGATAAAATGCATTTTGTGTGCCATTTCCATGATGTACATCCCAATCCACAATTAATATCCTGTTTGCCCACCCCTTCTTTAATGCATAGGAGGCGGAAATGGCAATGTTATTGAATATGCAAAATCCCATTGCCCGGTCTGCCTCTGCATGGTGTCCAGGGGGACGGATCAAGGCAAATCCATTATCAATTTTATTTGAAAAGACTACCTCCATGAGGGCTAATACCCCCCCTACTGCTAAGCAGGCCGTTTTATAAGATTTTTCCGAAGTTACAGTATCTGGATCTAACATTATTGACCTACCAGTGGTATCCGCAATAGACTGGAGATAATCCCTTGTGTGGATCAGACAAATTTCTTCCTCTTTTGCAAAATGCGGGGGGATTTCTTGACAAAGCCCGGAAACTTTACTCATTTCTAAATACTGATAAATGGCCTCAAGACGCTTAGGATTCTCTATATGGTAGATACCAGGATTATGATCTAAAT
>LJNA01000082.1 GCA_001304365.1 Syntrophobacter sp. DG_60
GTTTTTACTCAATATATTGACATTTTTTAAAAATATGATACAAGATATTGTATTAAGACAACAGGGATAACAAGATGGTAGAGGTGAAAACCAAACTACCTTTAACTGAAAATGCCCTGGTGGTTCTGGCCAGGCGATATTTAAAAAAGGATGAAAATGGCAATGTAACCGAGCGTCCAGAAGACATGTTCTGGCGGGTGGCAAGAACCATAGCTGAAGCAGATAAAATTCATAACCCTAAAGCAAATATAGATGCCCTGGCTAAGACCTTCTATGATATGATGGCCCGCCTTGAGTTTATGCCAAATTCCCCCACGCTTATGAATGCGGGTCGAGAACTGGGACAGCTTTCTGCATGTTTCGTTATACCCATTGAAGACTCCATGGAAAGTATCTTTGATGCCTTAAAACATGCAGCTATTATCCATAAAACAGGTGGAGGAACAGGTTTTTCCTTCTCCAAACTGCGACCAGAAAATGACTTGGTTAAAACCACTTATGGGGTTTCGAGTGGCCCTGTTTCCTTTATGCAGGTTTTTGATGTAGCCACAGAGACCATCAAACAAGGAGGTACCAGACGTGGTGCCAATATGGGTATTTTAAATGTAGATCACCCAGATATTGAGAAGTTTATTGAGACTAAGACTTATACCGATAAGCTAACCAACTTCAATATCTCAGTGGCTATGACAGATAAGTTTATGCAGGCCCTAAAGACGGACTCTGACTATGAACTTATCAATCCCAGGACCGGAGAGGCGGTCAGAAACATTAAAGCAAAGATAATCTTTGATAAGATTGTAGAAGCTGCATGGCAGACAGGTGATCCAGGTCTTGTCTTTATTGATACCATAAATAAGTATAATCCCATCCCTCATGTAGGGCAGATTGAGGCCACAAACCCCTGTATAACTGCTGATACATGGGTAATGACCGCTAATGGTCCAAGACAAGTTGAAGGATTAATTGGCAAAAAGTTTTTTGCAATTGTAAATGGCAAGGAATGGGAAAGTTCAGAAAATGGATTCTTTGAGACTGGAGTAAAACCAGTCTATGGATTGAAGACAATAGAAGGATTTGAGTTGCGTCTGACAGCAGACCACCCAGTTATGAAGGTGGAGAGAATGACAAGATACAGAGTTGAGGTTCAATGGAGCAATGCAAAAGATTTAAAACCTGGCGATAAAATCATTATGAATAATCACAGGACTTTTGGTAATTGGGGTGTTAAGGATAAATACACGGAATGTAATGGCTATTTAATGGGTTTGCTTTTGGGAGATGGAACAATCAAAAAAGACAAAGTAGTCCTTTCCTCATGGGGTGGCAATGAAGGGGCAAAGGCTGTAAGAGCTTTAGTATATAACTGTACACAATATCTACCTCACAGAACTGATTTCATGGGTTGGGCTACTGTAAGGGGAAGAAATGAGTACCGTCTTTCAATGGGCTACCTAAAGAGATTAGCGAAAGAGCTTGAATTAAATCCAGGGATGAAGGCAATAAACAAGAAAATAGAGAAAGCACCAGCAGATTTCTGTAAGGGTCTATTAAAGGGGCTATTTGATGCAGATGGCTCGGTTCAAGGGAATCACTCAAAAGGCGTTAGTGTAAGGCTAGCTCAGAGCGACATTAAGATCCTCAAAGCGGTTCAACGTATGCTCTTAAGGTTTGGAATATTCTCCAAGATCTATAAGAATAGGAGAGAAAAAAGGAGATCAAAACTGCCCGATGGCAAAGGAGAACTCAAGGACTATATTGTAAAACCTCAGCACGAATTGGTAATTTCCAAAGAGAATATATTGTATTTCAATGAAAGGGTTGGATTTGGTGATGTTGAGAAAATGAAAAAACTTGAAGGGACTATAAGGAATTATAAGAGAAAAGTAAATCAAGAGCGGTTTGTAGCATCCGTAGAGGAAGTGGTTTCAGATGGTGTAGAAAGGGTTTATGATGTTCAAATTCCGGGAACAAATGCTTTTGATGCCAACGGTTTTGTTGTGCATAACTGTGGTGAACAAATGCTCCTTCCTTATGAATCTTGCAATCTTGGTTCCATCAATCTGGCAAAGGTAATAAGGGATGGGAAGGTTGATTACAAGAAGCTCACCTCTCTTGTAGATCAATCGGTACATTTTTTAGATAATGTCATTGACGTAAATAAGTATCCATTATCCCAAATAGAGGAAATGACAAAGCTTAATCGGAAGATAGGGCTTGGTGTGATGGGATTTGCTGATATGCTCATTTTAATGGGTATTCCTTATGACTCAGAAGAAGCCATAAAGGTTGCCGAAGAGGTAATGGCCTTTATTGATAAGAAAGCTAAAAAGGCCTCTCAGAAGTTAGCTAGAAAAAGAGGAAATTTCCCTAATTTTAAGGGGAGCATCTATGACCAGAAAGGGCTTAAATACATGAGGAATGCCACCGTGACCACTATTGCCCCTACGGGTACTATTAGCATTATTGCGGGCTGCTCTAGCGGGATAGAACCCCTGTTTGCCATCTCCTATACCCGGAAAGTATTAGAAGGCCAGGAATTGGTAGAGGTACATCCTATCTTTTTAGAGTGGGCAAAAGAGGAAGGTCTTTTTAGTCAAGCATTAACTGAAGAGCTAGCTCAGGTAGGTTCATTAAGAAAGTTAAAGCAGAATCAAATACCTGAGAAGATAAAGAAGCTCTTTGTCACCGCCCATGATGTTGAGCCTACTTGGCATGTAAGACTTCAGGCTGCTTTTCAGCGCTTTACAGATAACGCTGTATCTAAAACTATCAATATGCGGCATGATGCTACTATAGATGATGTGAGAAAGGTTTATTTAATGGCCTATGAGATAGACCTTAAGGGTATTACTGTTTACCGCGATCGCAGTAAAGAAGAGCAAGTGCTTATGGTAAAAAAGAAAGAAGGGGCTAGGCCACTGATAAGCCCTAGGCGAAGACCTCTCCGTACCAGTGGTGTGACTGAAAGGGTCAATACTGGCTGTGGCAGACTCTATGTCACGGTTAACTATGACGAAGAAGGCATCTGTGAGGTATTTGCCCATATGGGAAAGGCGGGAGGGTGTGCTGCCTCTCAGATTGAAGCCATTGGCCGCCTTATCTCTTTAGCCTTGAGGTCTGGAGTAAAATTAGAATCTGTGGTCAAACAACTTAGAGGTATCCGCTGTCCTGTCCCGAGCTGGCAGCAGGGTAAACAAGTGCTTTCCTGTGCCGATGCCATTGCCCAGGTATTAGCCAGCCTCGCCCATATTAGCTACTCAGAGGAAGGGCAGATTACAGGAGCCTGCCCAGATTGTGGAGGTATATTAATTTCTGAAGGTGGTTGCCAAATATGTCGCTCTTGCGGCTTTTCTAGGTGTGAGTAATCAGTATCTGCTCAAAATTCATGGAATTTTGAGCAGACAATGAAAAATGAATATTGCAAAGTGCGAAATTTAAAATTCGAAAACAAACACTTAAATAATAGCATCTATTTTTTTCTTTCCACTCCGCAGTTATTATAGATAATAGATTTTGATAACAATTTTGATCAATTCTTCGGCTTCACTTAATAAATCTTTTCTTTTCATTTTGCACTTTTCATTTTGCAATCAATTACTCAAAATCCACAGGATATTGAGTAATTACAATAGGATCTCTTATCCCTGCCTCTTTAAATGCCTTTATTCTTAAAATACAAGATTCACACCTTCCACAGGCAATATCTTCTGACCTATAGCAAGACCAGGTAAGGTGAAATGGTGCCCCTAATTCTGCCCCCAATTTTACTACCTCCCATTTTTTAAAATGAATAATAGGGGTCTCAATCTCAATCTTTGTCTCTGGCCTGGTTCCTAATTCAATCAAGCGGTTATAGGCCTCAAAATATGCCTCCCTGCAATCGGGATAGCCACTACTATCCTCCTCCATTGCCCCAATAAATATCTTTTTTGCAGAGATGACCTCTGCCCAGGATACAGCAATGGCAATCAGATGGGTATTGCGAAAAGGGACGTATGTGGAGGGAATACCCATGCGTTCATCTTTATAATCAGGAACCGGCAGATTTTTATTTATTAAGCTTGACCCACCAATCTCTTTTAGATAGTCAACAGAGACTATAAGTCTTTTAGAAACATTATAAAAATCGGCAATCTCTTTAAATGCCCTAAGTTCCCTTGCCTCCGTCCTTTGCCCATAGTTTACATGTAAAAATGCAGGCTCATAATCCTTATTGGCTACTGCTGCAGTAACACAGCTATCCAAACCACCACTAACTAAAACTATAGCCAATTCTTTCATAAAATGCCTCTATTTGTTTTACCACATATGCCTGCATCTCTTCAGTCAATCCAGGATAGATAGGCAGTGCCAATGTTTCCTTAGCCGCCCTTTCTGCTTCGGGGAAATCACCCCTTTTATAACCCAGGTATTTAAAACAGGGCTGAAGATGGAATGGCAGTGGATAATAGATGGCGGTATCAATACCCCTTTCTTTCAAAAATTCCCTTAGTTCATCACGCCCTTTTGCCCTGATGATGAATTGATTAAAGATATGGTCATTTTTTAAACCTTTATACACCTTTTTGGGTAAATTGATTAAATTCCCTTCTAGAAGAGTAGTATTTTTGAATAAGGCGCCATACCTCTCTGCATTTTCCCTCCTCTCTTGGTGCCACCTTTCTAAATAAGGAAGTTTTACTAGCAGTATAGCTGCCTGGATAGGGTCAAGCCTGAAGTTTCCACCTATAAGATTATGGAAATACTTTGGCCTTGCCCCATGTATCCTGAGCACCCTTAACTTATCTGCCAATTCCTCATCATTTGTAACTACCATTCCCCCATCGCCCATCGCCCCTAAATTCTTAGAAGGGAAAAAGGAAAGGCAGCCCACCTTTCCCATGCCCCCTGCCTTAAATATTTTGTTTTCTAACTTATATTCAGAACCAATGGCCTGGGCTGCGTCTTCAATTACAGGAATATGGTATGTCTTTGATATCTCCAGGATAGGCACCATATCCGCACATTGCCCATAGAGGTGAACAGGTATGATGGCCTTTACCTTTTTTATCTTATCTTTGTTTTTTTTAATGCAATCTCTTAGCTTCTTTGCATCTATATTATAGCTAATGGGATCAATGTCTATAAATACAGGCACGGCCCCTAGCCTTGCAATCACCCCAGCAGTGGAAAAGAATGAGTAAACACTGGTAATCACTAAATCTTTATATCCTATACCCAAGGCCATCAAAGAAATAAGCAAGGCATCTGTGCCTGAAGAAACACCCATTGCATGTCCACAGCCTACATAGTTGGCAATGGCCTCTTCTAAGGCAGCTACTTTAGGCCCTAATATATATTGATTGGAATCTATGACCTCTTCTAATACCTTGAGAATTTTTGGGCGCAAATCCTTTAGTTGGACACTCAGATCTAAAAGTGGGATTTTCATTACAACTCTTCTGGGCTTGCGATCTTTCCTACGATGGCTGAGGCAGCAGCTACTGCAGGGCTTGCAAGATACACCTCACTATCTTTGTGCCCCATTCTGCCAATAAAGTTACGATTTGTTGTGGAAACAGCCTTTTCTCCAGGGCCTAACACCCCCATATGCCCCCCCAGGCAAGGACCGCAGGTAGGGGTGCTAATGGCAGCACCTGCCTCCAAAAGAGTCTCTATGATGCCCTTTTTTATAGCATGATAGTAAATTTTTTGGCTACCTGGTATCACAATTAATCTTATTCCTCTTTTTACCCTATTCCCTTTTAGAATCCTTGCAGCTATCTCTAAATCCTCTAAACGCCCATTGGTGCAAGAGCCAATTACTGCCTGGTCTATTTTTATTTCGCCTATTTCTGAGATGCCTTTTACATTTCCTGGTGAATGGGGCAAGGCAACTTGGGGCTCCAATGAAGAAATGTCATATTCCTTTATTAAACAATAATTTGCGTCTAAATCGCTTTTATAAATTTTATATTGCCTTTTTGCCCTTCCTTTCATATAACCCTGTGTCTTTTCATCAGGAATAAAGATGCCATTCTTTGCCCCAGCCTCAACGGCCATGTTAGCCATGGTGAAGCGCCCATCCATAGAGATCTCTTTAATTGCCTCTCCACAAAATTCGATAGCCTTATAGTTGGCACCCTCCACCCCTAGATCTCCTATGGTATAAAGGATTAAGTCCTTTCCACTCACCCATTTAAGTAGTCTACCTTCATAGATAATCTTTATGGTCTCTGGCACCCTTAACCAGGTTTCTCCGGTCAACATTACCGCTGCTAAATCAGTGCTGCCCACTCCAGTGGAAAATGCACCAAGTGCCCCATAAGTACAGGTATGGCTATCTGCTCCAATGACCAAGTCCCCAGGGAGTACTAAGCCCTCCTCAGGTAAAAGCACGTGCTCAATGCCTACTTCACCTACATCATAAAAATGGAAAATTTCTTGTTCTAAGGCGAATTTTCTTACCTTCTGGCACTGGATGGCAGAGAGTATATCCTTATTTGGGGTAAAGTGATCTAGGATCAGCGCTATCTTATCCTTATCAAATACTCTTTTCCCACTTGCCTCTTTAAAAGCCGAAATGGCCAATGGGGCAGTAATGTCGTTTGCCAAGGCCAAATCTACCCTTACCTTAATCAACTCCCTTGGTGTCACTTTATCTAGGTCTGCATGTGCAGCCAGGATCTTTTCTGTAATAGTAAGTCCCATGATCTAGTTGCTAGGTGTTAGTTATTGGTTGTTAGTTGGTTTTACTTTTTAGTTCTGCCTGGGTCTCGGTGCGTCTATGAAAAAATAGGGAAATAGGGCCAGAAATCAAATATACTATAGAAAAACTCCATAGCATCAAAAATGGATGGGCCATAATCACTACCATCAATAAAACAAATAAGACCAAGTTTTGAAATGGTCTGTGTTTTACCCACTGTAGGTCTTTAAAACTATA
>LJNA01000083.1 GCA_001304365.1 Syntrophobacter sp. DG_60
AAAGAGATTAGGCGGGATGATGGCTCATACATAAAATTTGATGATAACTCAGCTGTGTTAATCAATCAACTAAGTGAGCCAATTGGAACACGAATTTTCGGTCCTGTAGCCAGGGAGCTGAGGTCGAAAAGATTTATGAAAATTATATCTCTTGCCCCTGAGGTGCTTTAACTACAAGAGTATCTATTATGTATAAGAAGAAGTTTTACATAAGAAAAAATGATAAGGTCATGGTGATAGCCGGCAAGGAAAAAGGAAAGATTGGCACAGTGTTGAAAGTTATTTCCGAGAAGGAAGGGATTATAGTAGAAAAACTAAATATGGTAAAGAGGCATACCAGGCCTGGAGGTAAAAGTGCCAAAGGTGGGATTATTGAAAAAGAGGCCCCTATTAATATATCTAATCTTATGCTTGTCTGTGGAAAGTGCGCTGAGATAACAAGGATTGGAAAAAAGATGCTCGAGGATGGCAGTAAGGTAAGATTTTGCAAAAAGTGTGGGGAGATATTAGATAAATAACAGTAGGTTAATCAAAGCTTATGTCTCGATTAAAAGAAAAATATCTTAAAGAGATTGTGCCGGTTATGATCAAGGAGTTTGGTTATCGAAACGTAATGGAGGTGCCGAAACTTGAAAAGGCGGTTCTCAACATGGGCCTTGGTGAGGCAATACATAATATTAAAGTCCTGGATTCAGCGGTAGAGGAATTAGCCCTCATTAGTGCACAAAAACCTGTTATTACAAGAGCCAAGAGGTCCATTGCGAGCTTTAAGGTGAGGGAAGGAATGCCTATAGGATGTATGGTCACATTAAGAAGTGAGAGGATGTATTATTTTTTAGATAAGCTTTTTAATGTAGCTCTTCCCAGGGTGAGAGATTTTCGAGGTTTATCAGATAAGGCCTTTGATGGTCGCGGTAATTATACATTAGGCATTAAGGAGCAGATTATTTTTCCAGAGATCAATTATGATAAGATTGACAAGGTCAAGGGCCTTAATATTACTATTGTTACTACTACCAAGACTGATGCTGAGGGTCGCTTTTTGCTTGAGAAAATGGGATTGTTATTTCGGAGATGAGAAGGGGGTTTTGCTTTGGCAAGAAAATCTTTGATTGTAAAGGCAAAGAGAAATCAAAAATTTTCCACTCGTACGTATAATAGATGCCCTATTTGTGGCAGAAGCAGGGCCTTTTTAAGGAAATTTGGGATTTGTAGGATTTGTTTTAGAAATTTGGCCTTAAGGGGTGATATACCAGGTGTCACTAAATCAAGTTGGTAGGTAAGTAAAAACGGAGATGCATAATGACCATGACTGACCCCATTGCGGATTTGATCGTGAGGATAAAAAATGCGATCATGGTCTCATATGATAAAGTGGAGGTTCCTTCCTCCAAGATTAAAATCGATATCGTTAAGATATTAAAATTTGAAGGGTATATAAGGAATTACAAGATAATTAAACACAGCAAGCAAGACATTATAGTGATTTATCTAAAATACAATGAGGATAAAAGTTCTGTCATTAAAGATCTTAAGAGAATAAGTAAGCCAAGCTGTAGGGTGTATTCAAGGTATAAGAAGATACCCAGGGTATTGAATGGACTTGGTATTAATATTGTTTCAACCTCTAAAGGCGTGCTGACCGATAGGGAAGCGAGAAAAATAGGCATAGGGGGAGAGATAATTTGCTCGGTTTGGTAGTATATAGTAGGTTCACAGAGAGAGCATAGACCATGTCAAGAATAGGTAAAAAACCGATTATTGTACCGAAAGAGGTAGAGATTACGTTTGATGGCAGAACGTTGTCCGCGAAAGGCCCAAAAGGGGAATTAAGCCGCCTTATTCATCCTAAAGTAGAATTAAATATAGATAAATCACAGATAGCAGTATCAATTTCTGATAACTCGAAAGAATCTAAATCACTTTTTGGTCTTTTCCGCTCGTTGATAGCCAATATGGTTTTAGGCGTGAGCGAGGGGTTTAAAAAGACCCTTGAGATAATTGGTGTAGGATATAGGGTTGAACTTTCAGGAAATCAATTGGTATTTAACTTGGGTTATTCAAATCCTGTTAAATATGATATTCCACATGGTATAGAAGTGCAGCTTGATCAAAAAAATAAGGTGATTTTGAGCGGGATAGACAAGGAACTTTTAGGGATTACCGCAGCCGAGATTAGAAGTTTTAGAGTCCCAGAGCCGTATAAAGGAAAAGGTGTTAAATATTTAGAAGAAAAGGTGAGACGTAAGGCAGGAAAAACAGGGGCAAAAGCCTAAAATCATTTTTTTAATTTACGTATTCATTATGATTGGTATTAAAGCAAATAGATTGGCTCGTTTGAAAAGGAAGAAGAGGGGAAGAAGGAAAATACAAGGGAAACCTGAAAGACCACGTTTGACTGTTTTTAAATCAGCGAGGCATATATATGCCCAAATCATAGACGACACTACAGGGAGGACTCTGTTAACAGTCTCAACAATATCTAAGGATCTTAAGTCGAACACTGAAGGTATAAGCGGTAACATAAAAGGTGCAATATTGGTTGGCGAGACTATTGGAAAGATTGGGGTAGAAAAGGGTATTACAGAGGTTGTTTTTGACAGGAATGGCTTTCTCTTTCATGGGCGTGTGAAGGCGCTTGCTGATGCGGCAAGAGAGAATGGTTTGAAATTTTAGTTACGTGAAACTTGAAACGAGATAGATGAAATACGACAACAAGGAAGCAGGAAGAAGTATCAAGTTTCAAATTTCTAATTTCCATTTTCAAAGTAAAAGGAGAAATAATTGATTACAGAAGATGAAGATGTCCAATTAATCGAGAAGGTTGTGTATATTAATAGAGTGGCAAAAGTTGTAAAAGGGGGCCGCAGGTTTTCCTTCAGTGCTATAGTAGTTGTTGGCGATGGGAAAGGTATGGTAGGTGCTGGACTTGGGAAGGCAAATGAAGTACCAGAGGCAATAAGAAAAGGAGGGGAAAAGGCCAAGAAGGATATGAGGCCAGTTTCACTTCTCAAAGATTCTATTTCATATGAGGTAGTCGGTGTCTGCGGCTCGAGTTCTGTTCTTCTTAAGCCAGCTCGCCCTGGAACTGGTATTATAGCTGGAGGAGCCGTCAGGGCAGTTTTAGAGGTGGCTGGTGTGAGGAACATTGTGAGCAAATGCTTACGTTCACATAATCCCCATAATTTGGTCAAGGCCACCCTTAATGGACTTATGTCCTTAAGAACTCCAGAGGAGATAGCGAGATCAAGGGGGAAGACTGTAGAAGAAATATTGACCTGAGCGCGGATAGTTTTACAGGAGTCTATATGAAATTGAATGAATTGACATTGCCAAAAGGTTCTCGGAAAAAGAGAAAAAGAATCGGGAGAGGAAAAGGCACAGGAAGCGGAGAAACCGCAGGTAAAGGAACAAAAGGGCAAAACTCTCGTTCTGGTGGAGGGGTCCATTTAGGATTTGAAGGTGGACAAATGCCTCTGCAGAGAAGAATTCCGAAACGAGGCTTTACAAATATCTTTAAGAAACAGTATGAGATTATAAATATAAAAGATCTCAAATATTTTAAGCCGGGAGAATTAATTAGCGATGAAACATTGCGTAAGAGTGGTTTGTTAAAAAAGGCCCATGCAGTAAAACTTTTGGGAGAAGGGGAAATATCTTACCCAATAAAGATAAAGGTTAATAAAGCCAGCCAGACAGCGAAAAAAAAGATTGAATCTGCTGGTGGCGAGATAGAGATAGTCTCATGGTAATTGGCGGTTTTCAAAATATCACAAAGATTCCTGAGTTAAAAAAGAGGATAATTATTTCCTTTTTATTGCTGGCTGTGTACAGGCTTGGGTGCCATATTCCAACGCCTGGTATTGATTCAGCAGCTTTGGCTGCTTTCTTCAGCGCAAGACAGGGAACCTTGTTTGGTCTCTTTGATATGTTTTCAGGTGGGGCTTTACGAAGGCTGTCAGTTATGGCCTTAGGTATAATGCCGTACATAAGTGCAGCCATTATCCTCGAACTCCTCACAGTGGTAGTTCCCTATTTAGAGAAATTGAAAAAGGAGGGAGAAGCTGGGCGGAAAAAGATTACACGATATACACGCTATGGGACGGTAATACTTAGTCTTATACAAGGTCTTGGCATATCAGTTGGCCTTGAGAGCATGACAAGCCCTGAAGGAGCCTTGATTGTTCCCTTAGGAGGGTGGGGCTTTCGGCTGATGACTATGATAACATTGGCTGCTGGTACAACTTTTTTGATGTGGCTTGGTGAGCAGATAACAGAGAGGGGAATTGGAAACGGTATTTCATTAATCATTTTTGCAGGGATTGTGGCTAGGTTACCTTCAGCTGTTGGCAATACATTTCGCCTGATGGGTACTGGAGAGATGAGCCCTTTTTTTGGTCTTATTTTAGTCGTTTTTATGATAGCAATTGTTGGGATTATTGTGTTTGTTGAAAGAGGGCAGAGACGAATACCAGTTCAGTATGCAAAAAGGGTTATCGGTAGAAAGATGTATGGGGGGCAAAGCACCCATCTTCCATTAAAGGTTAATACAGCAGGCGTTATCCCCCCAATATTCGCTTCTTCCATTATTATGTTTCCGGCTACAATAGCAGGCTTTTTAAATGTTAAACAGATTGGTTGGCTTCAGACTATTGTAAGCTCCTTGGCGCCAGGTCATCTCATATATACCTTACTTTATGTAGGGTTTATAATTTTCTTTTGTTATTTTTATACGGCCATTCATTTTAATCCTACCGAGGTTGCAGATAACATGAAAAAGTATGGTGGATTTGTCCCTGGTATTAGACCGGGTAGAAGTACGGCCGAGTATATTGACCGAGTACTCACAAGAATAACATTCAGCGGAGCCATTTACGTATCTATTATATGTATTTTGCCTGGACTCTTAGTGTACAGACTCAATGTTCCTTTTTATTTTGGAGGGACGGCCCTTTTGATTGTAGTTGGTGTCGGTATGGATACTATTACCCAGATTGAGAGCCATCTATTGACAAGGCATTATGAGGGATTTATGAAAAAAGGATTAAGGAGCGTGAGATAGACTATGAAGGTGAGGTCATCCATAAAAAAAAGATGTAAGAATTGCAAGATAGTGAAAAGAAAAGGTGTGCTCAGGGTGATCTGCGATAATCCTCGGCATAAACAGAAGCAAGGCTAATGAGGTTTCTTGTGTATGTGAGGTTTGTTAATAAACCAAGAAACTCAAAAAGCTATTAAAGGAGACCACATTGACCAGAATCGCTGGTGTTGATTTACCAAAGGGAAAGAGAGTCGAGATAGCTTTGACCTATATCTATGGTATAGGCAGAAGTAATTCTCAGAAAATTTTGAAGATAGCCGGAGTGGATTTTGGTGCCAAATCAGATAAACTGAGTGAAGAGGAAGTAACAAAAATAAGAAACGTTATCAATGAATCCTATAAGGTTGAAGGAGACTTAAGACGTGAAATATCCATGAATATCAAGCGCCTGATGGATATGGGATGCTATAGAGGATTACGGCACAGAAAAGGTCTTCCAGTAAGGGGCCAGAGAACTCATACGAATTCACGAACAAGGAAGGGACCGAGAAGGATAATTGGAAGACGTAGAAAATAAAGCTGCGGAGGAATAATGGCCAAGGAGAGGGGAAAAGCCGGCAAAAGTAAAAAAGAAAAGAAGATTGTCTCTACTGGGATTGTGCATATTCAATCTACCTTTAATAATACGATTGTGACCATTACTGATATGAATGGTAATGTGGTAGCCTCGTCAAGTCCAGGACAGGTAGGTTTTAAAGGATCAAGGAAGAGCACTCCTTTCGCTGCCCAATTAGCAGCACAGAGTGCATTAAAAAAGGCAATGGCAATGGGATTAAAAACTGCCGAGGTTCGTGTTAAGGGCCCTGGAGTGGGAAGAGAGGCAGCATTACGGGCATTGCAGATGGATGGGTTTTCCGTTACCATGATTAGGGATGTGACTCCAATCCCTCATAATGGTTGCAGACCACCAAAAAGGAGAAGGGTGTAGGGAGGGAAAATATTGGCTCGATATATTGAGGCTGCATGCCGGTTGTGCAGACGTGAAAAACTTAAACTATTCCTAAAAGGTGATAGGTGTTATACCGACAAATGTGGCTTTGAACGGCGTTCTTATGCTCCTGGTCAACATGGGCAGAGGAGAGCTGGAAAGATCTCTGATTACGGGATACAACTACGAGAAAAACAAAAAGCAAAGAGAATCTATGGGATATTAGAAAAGCAATTTCGAAGATATTACGTAAAGGCTGATAGGCAGAAGGGCATTACAGGTACAAATCTTTTAGTATTATTGGAACGTCGATTGGATAATATTGTATATCGGATGGGATTTGCCTCCTCTCGGGATCAGGCACGGCAGCTGGTGAGACACAATCATTTCACTGTGAACGGAAGAAAGGTAAATATACCTTCTTTCCAAGTAAGCATAGGGGATGTAATAGCAGTAAAAGAAAAGAGCTGGAAAATTCCTGTGATTCTGGAGGCAAAGGAGACCTTTGTGAGGCGAGAAATACCTACATGGTTAGAGATTGATGGAGATAATTTTCGTGGGTCAGTGAAGGCCTTTCCCAATCGCGAAGAGTTAAGCATGCCTATTAATGAGCAACTTATCGTTGAGCTCTACTCCAAGTAACTGAGCTAAAGTGCCTAAAGTTTGGGATTTTAAAGATTACTTTCTAATTTATCGTTTTGAGATTTTGTGCTTTGGAAAATTTAATCATGTATTTTAATGACTTTAGCTCATTTTAGACACTTTAAACTTTAGGCACTTTTTTTGAGGTAATATATATTTATGAAAAAGCAATTTCAGAAAAATTGGAGAGATTTAATTAAACCTAACATGATAACAATTGATACCGAAACATCGACTGATTTCTATTCTCCTTTCTTCTCTTCAAGGAGCAGCAATTGTTTCTGTAAAATTTGATGACGTACCTCATGAGTTTACCACTATTCCTGGGGTAAAAGAAGATGTAACCGATATCATCTTAAATTTAAAGGGAGTAAACCTAAATGTTATTGATGGGGAAGAAGAAATTAAAATTTTTCTGGATAATAAGGGAGAAAAGGAGGTAACAGCTGGCGATATAATATGTGACGGGAAAGTGGAGGTAATGAATCCAGATCAACATATCGCTACCCTCAATAAAGATGCTCATTTGCATGCAGAAATGACTGTTAAAACCGGGCGTGGTTATGTTCCTGCAGAAAAGAATGCAACAGAAGATCAATCAATCGGCGTAATATTTATAGATGCTCTTTTTTCACCCATCAGGAGGGTTGCATATGTAGTTGGGAATGCAAGGGTAGGGCAGAGGACTGATTATGATAAGCTGACCTTAGAGATCTGGACAGACGGAACAGTAATCCCGCAAGATGCATTAGCATTTGCTGCGAAAATTTTGAAAGAACAGGTTACCCCTTTTATTAATTTTGAGGAAGAGGAAGAGGAAGAAGTAGAAAAAGAAGAAAAAGAGGAAGAAGAGAAGATCAATGAAAATCTCTTTAGATCTGTAAGCGAGCTCGAACTTTCTGTACGCTCATCTAATTGCCTCAAGAATGCCAATATAAAGTATATTTATGAGCTGGTCCAGAAAACAGAAAGTGAAATGCTAAAAACCAAGAATTTTGGGAG
>LJNA01000084.1 GCA_001304365.1 Syntrophobacter sp. DG_60
CGCGTCTGCCTATTCCGCCACTTCGGCACTTGCAAAGCTCTTAAAATTTTTTATAAAATAAAATTATTATTTGTCAATGGACATGAAGCTCATTAGTTCCTTAGAAGACATAAAGAAGCCCTTTCCTTATGCAGTGATTACTGTAGGCAACTTTGATGGTGTTCACCTTGGTCATCAAACTTTGCTCAACCAAGTGAAGGAACGTGCTAAAGAGACATCAGGGACTCCCATAGTTTTTACTTTCGAGCCCCATCCAGTGAAGGTCTTGAAAAAAGAAAAAATTCCCTTGATTACCCCATTTGAAAGGAAGATGGAGCTTATTGCACAGCTAGGCATAGATGTGATTATTTGCCCACCTTTTACAAGAGAATTTTCAAAAATTTCGGCTAGGGAGTTTGTTGAAAATATCCTTATTGAAAAGATTGGGATGAAGGAGATAGTAGTAGGGCATGATTATGCCTTTGGACGCGGAAGGGAAGGGAATATTGAATTGCTCAAGGAATTGGGGAGTGAATTAGACTTTAAAGTTCATATACTGGGGCCAGTTTTGGTAGATAATATGGTTGTAAGTAGCACAAGGGTAAGGGAATTGATTATGGAAGGAGAACTAGAAAAGGTAAAAATTTTGTTAAATCGCTATTATCAAGTAAGTGGCGAGGTAATAGCTGGGCATGACAGAGGTGGAAGGCTATTGGGTTTTCCCACAGCAAATTTAAGATTAGTAAATGAGGTGTTTCCCAAAAAGGGTGTTTATGCAGTAGAGGTTATAGCCAATCATAGAATTTATAAAGGTGTAGCCAATATCGGATTTAAGCCCACATTTGGAAGTGATGCACTTTCAGTGGAGACACATATTTTAGATTTTAACCAAAATATCTATGGTAAAAAGATTAGACTAAATTTTGTTAAGCGCTTAAGGGATGAGAAGAAATTTCCCAGTATAGAGGCATTAGCTGGACAAATTAAAAAAGATATAGAAGAAGCACGTGGAATATTTGAAATATTGAGGAAACAAGAATGATTGAAATACCTATTAGTAGAAAGGATGACTTATATAATCTAGAATATGCAGATAAGGCTGATTTGATCTTATTTATGGCGGGCAATCAATTCATGGTCATGGGAGAGCTTGTTTCTGCCTTCAAATCGGCCTATCCAGAAATAAACTGTATATTTTATGAAACATTGCCCCCTGGTCTTGAATTAAGACAGATTCTAGAAGGGGGTGCTATATTTCAGGGGAAAAGGATCACTGGAAGGCCAGATGTGTATGCCTCAGTGAGCGAAGTAGCTATGAAAAAGCTGGAGGAGGCAGGCCTTATTGAAAAAGGGGATTATTTCATTTACCTGCATAATCGGATAGTGCTTATGGTGCCTGAAGGAAACCCAGCAGGCATTAAATCAATAGAGGACTTAGCAAGGGATGATGTGCGCATTTCTCAACCAAATCCACAGACAGAAGATATTACACAGTATATTGTTTCTATGTACAAAGAGACTGGTGGGGAAAGATTGGTAAATAGAATTATGGAGCAAAAAAGGGCTGAAGGAACTACTATTTTTACCTTAGTCCATCATAGGGAGACCCCCATTAGGCTAAAAAAAGGCACAGTAGATGTAGGGCCTGTCTGGGCCACAGAGGTAATTAATGCCCAAAGGCAAGGGATGGAACTAGACATAATTGAACCACAAGAAAGACTAGACCAAAGAGAGAAGGTCAACTATTTTATTACCAAGCTTAAAGATGCGCCAAATCCTAAAAATGCCCTAAAGTTTTTAGATTTTATCAAATCAAAAAGGGCTCAAGAAATATATAAAAAATTTGGATTTATACCCCACTTTTTTTAATCAAATTACTATTTTTCCATAAACTGCCTTATTTCTTAATTCTACCAATTTTACCTTGACTATTCTGTTTCTTAGTTCATCTTTCCCCTTAATGCATACAGGCAGATAGTTTTCAGAATAACCTTTCAAATAACCATTTTTATTTCTCTTCTCAACTAATACATGAACTATCTTATTGAAGTTATGATAATAAAAGGCCCTTCTCTTTATAGTATCTAGCTTTCTCAGTAGGTGGGTGCGCCTCTTTATTTCCTCATGTGGTATCTTGTCCTTCATTTGAGCTGCCTTTGTGCCTGCCCGTGCAGAAAAGGGAAAGATGTGGAAGTAGGCTATGGGTAGGGCTTCTAATAGCCTATATGTTTCTTTAAAATCTTTCTCAGATTCACCAGGATACCCTGCTATTATATCTACACCAATAGCTAATTGAGGGACCTTATTTGTCAATTCAGTAACCAGTTTTTTAAAAAAGTCTATTGAATAGGGACGGTTCATCTTCTTTAATATTTCATTAGAGCCACTTTGGAGCGAAATATGGAGGTGTGGGCAGAGATTGGGCCAGCTAGTAAATAAATCTATTAAATCAGGCCCTATTTCTAAAGGGTTAAGAGAGCCAAGTCTAATGCGGAGTGGGAGGTCTTTTTCTTCTACAGTATTTAGTAAATAAGGTAAATCTATAGGTGGTTTTAAATCCTTTCCATAGGCACCTAAATTAATGCCTGTTAAAACTACCTCTCTAAAATCAGACTGAGCTATACAGCAAAGGCGCTTTAATACTAAATCTAATGGAAGGCTTCTACTGCGCCCCCTTGCATATGGAATAATGCAATAGCTGCAAAATGCATTACAGCCATCTTGAATCTTTAAATAGGCCCTTGTCCTTTGAGGGTGCCTTGGCGGTGGAAAAAATGTTAAGGTGTAATAAGAGCTTGGGTCACCTATTATAACCTTTGTTTTAGATTGCTTTTTAAAATAGGGTAGAATTTCAGGTAATATAGCCTTTTCTGAATGGCCTATAAGATAATCAATACCTTTAATATTAAGAATTTCTTCTTTAGCTACCTGAGGATAGCATCCAGCAACTGCACATATAGCATTGGGTTTTCTTTTTATAAATTTTCTTATCAATCTCCTGCACTCATAAGCAGCCTTATGGGTAACTGTGCATGTATTTACAATGAATAAATCCGCATGGGAAATATCCACAATCTCATGGCCTTGCCTCTCAAATATTTCCAAGAGTGAGGCAGACTCATACTGATTTACCTTACAGCCCAAAGTGTATATAGCAATTTTCATCCGAAAATAGCCTCCTCACTCAATTACTTACCCGATTTTGACCCATTTTACATGCTTTCTCATTTCTATCAAACTCAAATATCAAAATCCAAAAATTCTCCTCAATTGGTTACGTTTGCGATGCCCGTATCGTTTTACTTTTTACTTTGGATTTTGGGCTTTATTTGTCATTCTTGCCCCGTTGAGTATATGCTGGTAAGCAGCTTGCCCCGTTAAGTATGTGATAATAAACAGTTTGGTTGCTAAACGGCAATTACTTCACGGGGCTTGTCTATTTTTTTTCATTGCAAGTTCCTTTTAGAAATAGTGTCGCTGGTTTGAAATTACTCAATGGGGTGAAGATTTAGATTTGATCTTCTCTCTCCATTTTTTTACACAGGAAATAAAATGCTTTCTATAGGGCTCAAATATAAGTTTTCTCCCAGCCTTATAATATCTTAAATAAATCTTTAAGTGTTCTTTTGGTAAGAATTCCTTTGGTAACCTCTCTGCCCATTCAATGACTGCAACTCCTTGAGAAAATATATATTCTTCAATGCCCAGATGGCCCCAATCAGTATCTTTAGAAAACCTATACAGGTCTATGTGATAAAGGGGGATGCGCCCCGGATATTCATTTATTGTGGTAAAACTTGGGCTAGTAATATAATAATCTTTTGGTACTTCTAAACCATGGGCAATCCCTTTTGTTAACCATGTCTTCCCTGTTCCTAAATCCCCAATAAGTGCAATTACATCACCTGCTATAAGTTCTTCACCCACCATTTTTCCTATTATTAAGGTATCTTCGGGGGTGGGGCTATGATAAGACCACCTATTCTTCATTAGAGATTACATCTTTAATAGCCAAAGGCAGATAATCGGCTAGATCTGTGGCAGTCATGCCTATTTCTCCATGCTCTTTTACCCAGAGATCACTAGATAGTCCATGGAAAAAGACAGCCAAAATAGAGGCTTCTTTTGGGTCATAGCCCTGGGCTATAAAACTTCCAATGATGCCAGTCAGCACATCCCCCGTCCCCCCTGTGGCCATGGCAGGGTTTCCTGTAGAATTAATAAATATGTCACCATCTGGTAAGGCAATAATAGTCCTTGCCATCTTTAAGACAAAGATGATTTCATAGTCCTTTGAGATCTTTCTTGCCAAATTTATCTTTTCTTTTAATATATCTTTAGGACTTATGTTCAGGACTCGAGCAGCCTCACCAGGGTGGGGGGTCAAAATAATAGGGGATCTGCTCTTTTTTAGTATGTCCAAATCACCTGCCAATGCATTTATACCATCAGCATCTATTACCAGTGGTACATTGGCCTCAGTAATAATCTTTTTTACCATTGCCTTTGTTTCTGGATGGGTGCTAAGGCCAGGCCCCAGACAAATTACCTTATATTTTATGCCCGATTTTTTTACCTCTTTCCATGCATCAAGGCCCAGTGTCTGAACCGATGTCTCAGGTAGTGGGAATGTCATTGCTTCTGTAAGCTTTACCTCTAAAATGGGGTTTAAGCTTATAGGGATGCCTAAGGTGACTAGGCCAGAGCCACTCCTCAATGTTCCCAAACAGACAAGGGTAGCTGCACCCGTCTTTCCAGGTGAGCCTGCCAGTACCAGTACATGACCTGCTTCCCCCTTGTGTAAATCCCCTGGCCTGGGCCTTAAAATCGTTTTTATTTCCTCATCAGTAATCAAATGATGATTTAGAGAAACACTATCTATTGCCTGAGAGGGGATGCTGATATCTACAATCTCTAGATTACCCACATAGCCTACCCCAGGATAGACTGCTTGCCCTACCTTCTCCAGGCCAAAGGTTATAGTCAAATCTGCCTCCACTGTTATCCCTAGTGGCTCCCCTGTATCACTGCTTAATCCACTGGGTATGTCTATTGAGGCAATAAATCCATTATAAACATCATTTAAAAATGGGATGACTTTAGCTTCTAATCCCCTTACCTCAGAGCTTAGGCCTGTGCCAAGGATGGCATCTACAATCAAATCACAGCCAATAAGGTAGTCCTTTTCCTTATTTAAATTATTTTCATCTTTTATTTCAGTGATATTTATACTCATCCTCTCAGCAACAGAAAGGTTGGTGGCTGCCTCTGCTTTTATCTTTGCCTTTTCTCCAAGGATGAAAACACGCACATGGTAGCCTTCTTTGTGTAAATACCTTGCAACTACTAATCCATCTCCACCGTTATTTCCCCTGCCACAAAGGATGCCTATCCTTGGCCTTTCTAAATAATCCAAAAAATACTCTTTAATCAACAAGAAAGCACCCCTTCCAGCATTTTCCATAAGTACTATAGCAGGGATGCCTATGTTTCTAATAGTGCAGGCATCAATGGCCCTCATCTGTTCAGCAGTAACCAGCTTCATATTAAATCTCCAATATTACTACAGCAATGGCATAGTATTGGTCATGGCTTAAAGACATCATGATTTTATTGATATTTTTTTCTTTACAGATTTCTTTCACCTTCCCATATAGATTGATTATTGGCTCCCCTGTTTTTTTATTTACTACTTCAATATCCAGCCACCTAATTCCTCCCCGCATACCCAGGCCCAATGCTTTGGTAAAGGCCTCTTTTGCTGCAATTCTAGCAGCAAACTCATAGTGAGATAATATCTTTTTCTCACAATAGTTTATCTCAACAGGCGTAAAGAGGCGCCTTTTAAATTGCTCACCCCATCTTTCTAACATATTTTTTACACGCGGGATATATACCAAATCTATGCCTATGCCAGAGACCATTGTCTATTTTTAAAAAATGCCTTAAGTTGTGTCAACACACAAAGGGGCTGCGCCCCTTTGAAACCCCAAATAAGGCCTTTATTTTTGGGAGTTTGAGGGGTTTTTACCCCTCAAAGTCTCTAGGAGACACAATCTTAGATTAGTGTTATTATAAATAAAAAAAAGAGAGAGGAGTTTTATTAAATGGGGAAAAAATGGATAATTTTTTTCTTTCTATGCATTTTTTTAAAAAGTCCCTTGATTTTTGCAGCAAAAGACTTCCCTTCGGTTAAGCTTTATATTTCCTTTGATTTATCCAAACACTCAATAAATGGTAAGGCAGATTATGTTTTGCCCAAAGGGAAAGAAGTTTATATAGAGAAGGGAAACCTCATTTTAGATTCTATCAAACTTGGCGATAAGAGCATAAAGCCAGTTATTAAAGATGGTACCTTTAGTGTTATAGCAGATAAGGATAGCAAACTTAATATAAGCTTTGAGGGAAGGTTTTCTCCAGCCTCTATTAAGACCAGCCAGGGTGAGGCCTTGTCCCAAAATGTCATAGACAAAATGGGCATATGTCTGGTTCAAGGTTGGTTTCCTGCAATAAAAGAGTTGGCCTATTATGAAATTTCAGCCATTGTTCCAATTGATTTTGAAGCCTTGGCACCATCTGATGATATAGAGGTAAAAACCCTTAAAAAGTCAAAGATTTATAGGTTTATCTTTCCTTATCCTAGTGAATCCCCAGCGTTTGTAGCTGCTCCTTATTTTATTCAGACTGAAAAGTTTAATGATATATACATCTCCATCTACCTCCTCTCTAAGGATGAACCCCTGGCAAATCTATATCTTAATAAGACAAAGGAGTTCTTAAATGAATATAGCCAGATGATCGGCCCTTATCCATTTAAGAGGTTTTCCGTTGTGGAAAATGTCCTTGAAACAGGCCACGC
>LJNA01000085.1 GCA_001304365.1 Syntrophobacter sp. DG_60
TACAAAAGAGAATAGAAGAAAGGAGAATTGTTTTTTTTGTCTGGAATTTGTGGTTGACGAAAGATCATATGCCCACCCTGACTGGGTGAAGGTGCCTCTCTTGGGCATATTGCAGTTAATAGAAAGTAGTGGATGAGCATCTTGACTAAGTGTTTACCTTAAGTTACATTACGTTTGTTAAAATATCTACAACATAATATAATATGCAATGTCAATGGGTTCAGAGAAAAGGAGGTTTACAGATGATTTCTACGAAAGATTATAACCCTTGGAAATACCTTTGGTGCTTGAAAATTGTTATACTTATCTCCATTTTGGTTATTTTTCTACCTTCTTGTAGCACTACAAGGTATATCACGGAAACAAAGAGGAGTGCAATTGAACAACTTCTTCTCACTAAGTCCGTTGAGAGGGCCATAGGTGACGTTTTTTGGGTTGAGATCAAGGGTTCAAAAATTTACATAGAGACCGCTTCTTTGGCCACCGAAGAAGAAAATTATTTGAAGAAGGCCGTCTCCCTTTGGTGTCTGGAGAAGGGAGCAGTAGTGGTAGAAGATAAAAATAAGGCTGATTATATAGCTTCTGTACTGGTCAAGTCATTGGGCACAGACAGAATCGATACAGTTTATTTGGGTATTCCCTCCCTGCCTGTGCCACTTACCGGGATTTCTACACCCGAGATTGATATACTGGGCAGTAGGCGGCAAAAGGGATATACAGAATTGGAAATTATCCTTTATTCTGCATCAACAGGGCAATTTGTTCAGAAGACCAAACCATTGATTGGCAAAACCCATTTTAGTACTTATAAGATTTTTCTGATTCCCATTAGGCGCAATAATATTTTTTGAGCTTTGATACCAATTTTTCTGTTTTTTATAGCTACGCCTCCATTTTTTGTTCAATCTTATGGATAAAAAGGCTTTTTTCCGGACGACACTCCTTAGTGCCTTATGCTGAATGCTCTTTTTTGCTATAATTCTTTTAAACTTTCGGAAGCAAGCAGACAGACATATGGCAAAAAAAAGACCCATTGGGAGGGCAAACCATGATAGAAACAAACCTTATTCCTAGCCTCATTTTATTGATAGTCCTTTTAGGCTTTTCGGCCTTTTTTTCGGGTTCTGAAACGGCTCTTATGGCCATTGGTAAACTGCGCTTAAGACACCTAGCTGAAACCAAGCCCATGAGGTTCAAGCTTGTCCAGCGTGTACTGAAAAAGCCTGAACGGCTTATTGGAACTATTTTGCTGGGAAACAATTTGGTAAATGTGGCAATGTCGGCTATTGCTACAGCACTGGCCATATCTTTTTGGGGAGAGAAGGGGATCGCTTATGTTACGGGTGTATTGACCCTTGCCATTTTGATCTTTGCCGAGATTACACCCAAGGTCTACGCCAAATACTTCAATGAACGAGTGTCTTTTATCGCTGCTCCCGTTCTTAATGTGATCATGATCCTTTTTAATCCTGTTATTGTTGTGGTCACGTACATCAGCAACAAAATTCTATTCCTAATAGGCGTGGATGTTGCCAAGATAAAGAGGCCATTGTTTACTGAAGCTGAAGTCAAGACTTGCATTAAAATGGCTTGGGATGATGGTGCTATTACCACTGAGGAAAGGGGCCTCCTTTCAAGGGTCTTTACTTTAAATGACAAAATCATTGGGGAGGTTATGGTGCCCAAAGAAAAAATGACAGCCCTAAATATAGATGCACCTATGGAAGAGATTGTAAAGACAATTTTGAAAACCGGCTACTCCCGCTTTCCGGTCATCAAGGGAAAAGACCTTGATATTGTGGGCATGATACACACCAAAGATTTCTTCAAACTGATTGCTGGCAAGAAGTCTATTTCCATAAATAACTAGAGGCAAAGTTGCTGGTCTGATTACGCTTGAGGACATCTTAGAAGAATTGGTAGGAACCATTCAGGACGAACATGACTTTACCTAGTATGTCATATTTTACCTATATACTTCTGGAGAATTGCCATATATCATCCAGTTAACTTAGCTTGTGGCATATTTGGAGATATGTTAAACATGGAAAAAAATTAGGAGAAAAGAAAGAAGATGAGCGGCTTATATTTTATCTTTCCAACGCTGGTCATTATTGCTGCCTCTTTCCTGGTGGTTAAGGCAGCTACTATTGCCCTTATGATGACAGGCATGGATCCAAAAAGGGCCAGATTCCAGGCACTAAGCGCCTTTACCGGAACAGGATTTACTACTCGGGAGGCAGAGCTTGTGATAACTCACCCGCAACGTAGGCATATCATTATGATTTTGATGATTTTGGGAAATGCAGGGCTGGTTGCGGTTATTGCCACCCTCTTGGCTTCTTTTGTAAAGACAAAGGTGTATGGATTACCCATTCATGTGCTATTGATGGGTGCAGGTATTTACCTGATTTACAGGCTTGCTACTCACAAGAAATTGATACGAAGATGGGATAAATGGATAGAGGACAAGTTGGTTCGAACTAAATACATAGAAGACAAGCCAGTGGATGAATTACTTCAATTGACTGAGGGATATGGGGTCGCTGAGGCAAGAGTGATAGAAAAATCTGCCCTCATGGGAAAAACATTACAAGGACTTTCATTGAGTGCCAAGGACATTTTGGTCCTTTCTATCGGAAGACAAGGGCAATGGATTCCAACACCCAAGGGTAAGGAGGTTATTCAAAAGGAGGATTCCTTAATCATGTATGGGAAGCTAGAAAATATTAAACAATTATTCCAATAATTATATGGCACAGGCGTAAGGAACCATTTTTACAGCCATTTCTTTCTTTTGAAATAAAATGCCATAAAACCTATAATAGCAACCATGACCAACCAAAAAACCTTAGGATAAAACCAATGCCACTTAAGCTCTGGCATGTATGCGAAATTCATTCCATATACACCCGCTATGAAAGTAAGAGGGATAAATATAGTTGCTATTATGGTTAAAACCTTCATCACCTCATTCATTCTGTTACTGATGCTTGAAAGATAAGTATCAAGCATCCCGTAAACCATGTCCCGAAACGACTCTATGGTATCAATTACCTGGATGGTGTGGTCATAAACATCTCTAAGATATATCCGTGTGGATTCTTGAATAAGCGACGATTCTGCTCTTTCTAGACCACTTATCATTTCTCTCAATGGCCAAACTGACTTACGTAGAAATATCATCTCTCTTTTTAAGTTGTGAATTGCCTGTAAGGTTTCTGGTGTTGGATTTGTTACTAATTCTTCTTCCATATCCTCAATCTTTTCTCCAATTTTTTCCAAGATTATGAAATAATGATCGACCACCGCATCCATTAAAGCATAACCAAGATAATCGGCCCCTTTCTTTGTAATGCGGCCCTTTCCATTTCTAATTCTTTCCCTGATGGGATTAAAAACATCTCCTTCTGTTTCCTGGAAAGAAATAACGAAATTTAAGCCAAGAATTAAACTGACTTGCTCTGCCTTTATCTCATCATCTTTTTCATTATAGTAAAGCATCTTTAATACCACAAAGATATAATCCCCAAAATCCTCCATTTTCGGACGTTGTCCTGTATGCACAATATCTTCTAAAATAAGAGGATGTATGTTAAAATGCTTTCCAAGTTTTTCTATAATCTCCACTTCATGAATGCCATCTATGTTTATCCAAGTAACGGTGGGTTTATCTTTAAAGGGGAAACACTCTTCAATTGTTTTTGCTTCCTTCTCATGAAATTGTGCTTCGTCATAGTCAATGATGGTAATCTTTGCTTTTTCAACCTTCTTCTCCCCTATGTAAATAAGGGCCCCTGGGGGAAGACCAATCTTTTTTGATGTTCTTTTAATGAATTTAAACATTACAATTCATCTCCCTTTGAGGATAATATAGCAGATAAAATAAAAAAATGATCAATATAGACTCATATTTGTGAAACTTCATAAACTACTTGCGCGGAGGTATATCTGCACCGCAGAATTTGCAACGCACGGTTTCCAGTCTTTTGCTGGCAGGAACAACTTGAGCTCTTTTACATTTTGGACATGTCCGCTTAAGGCAAAAAATTGTGCTAATTACTGCCTGAAAAATCCAATACATAACTTAGTCTCCCTTATTACGGAGTATATAATAAGCCCGCGACCTTTGCAATCTTATCCGGAGGGCCAAGGACAAAGAACACATCATTAGCACAAACTTCCATGTCTCCGTGTGGATTTGACAATATTTGTGAATCCCGACGTATTGCTAATACGGTAACCCCATATTTCTTTCTAAGCTCAATCTGAGCCAACGATTTTCCAACTAAAGGTGATTTTTCACCAACCCGCAAGGAACTGATTTCGACATCAGTAAGCCGAAATTTCAGGTCGGAAAAAGTTGCCGACCGCTTATAAATGCTTCGAAACATCTCGTAACCCTCTGATCTCACTTCAGCGACAAGCCTTTCAATTTCATCTCTAGGAATAAGATATTTCATCAAAATCCGGGTAAAGATTTCCACTGATGTCTCAAACTCCTCTGGGATTACTTCGTCGGCACCCAATTTATACAAGGGCTTCATCTCTTGGAGATAGCGGGTTCGTGCCACAATGTGAACTTTTGGATTAAGTCGGCGAGCGATTTCGGTTATTCTCCGGGTGGCTGCGGGGTCGTTAATGGCCACCACAACAATTCTTGCATTTTTGATGTTTGCGTGCTCAAGAACCGCTTCCTGGGTTGCATCGCCATAATAAATTGGTTCACCCTTTGCCCGTTCACTTCTTACTGTTTCCGGATTCATTTCAATGATTACGTAGGGAATTCCTGCCACCAGAGCAGCTCGTGATAGATTTCTACCGTTTATCCCGAAGCCGATAATAATAAGGTGGTCTCTCTTGCCCGCAACCTTTGTGTCTTGCACAAGATATGAGCTCTCCTTTAACCTTTTGGGCAATGGTAATTGCGAGACAACATCTGCAGCGAGAGGAGCAAGGGATATAATGAATGGTGTCGCCGCCATAGTCATGATAGAGACAGCCAGAAACATCTGAAAGGTATTTTCAGCAAGTAAACCATGTTCAACGCCGATCTTGGACAAAATAAAAGAAAATTCCCCAACCTGACTGAGTGCAAGGCCTACCAAAATTATAGTGCGAAGTGGAAATCTTAATAAAATGGTTACAAAGCTAGCGGTAATGGTTTTTAAGACCAAAACGCCTAAAGCAATCAATACAATAAGTACTGGCTGCTTAAAAAGAAAACCGATATCCAGCAACATGCCAACAGAGACAAAAAAGAAGCTCATAAAGACGTCCCGGAAGGGTAGAATATTGCCCAGTGCTTGGTGGCTGTATTCCGATTCGGATATGATCAATCCTGCTAAAAAGGCACCCAGAGCAAGGGAAAGCCCAGCACTGGAAGTTAGCCATGCAATTGCAAGGCATATTACAACAATGCTTAACAAGAAGAGCTCCCGGCTTCGTGTCCGGGCAATTTGATACAATATCTGTGGCACGAGCCATTTAGCACTCACCAATGCCAGTAGGATGATGCCGATCCCTTTGGCTCCGATAACGAATAGGGATTCTTCTAACTTTCCTGTCGTTCCGGCCAGTAGGGGCGTGATTAATATCATTGGAACAATAATAACATCCTGAAAGATCAAAATGGCAAAAGCTGTTCGTCCGTGGGGGCTATCTACTTCGGCCCTTTCTTGAAGGAGTTTGAGCACAATGGCTGTGCTACTGAGGGATATAAGAAACCCTATAAAGACCGATTTACCAAAGGGCTGCCCGATCTGCCTGGCTATGAAAAAAGAAGCCAAAATGGTTAGTAAAACCTGAAGCGAGCCGCCTATCACCACTGATTTCTTTATTTTTAACAGGTTTTTAAGTGAGAACTCAATTCCAATAGTAAAAAGCAACAACACAACTCCGATTTCAGCTAAAATTTTAACTTGGTGAACCGCTTTTACCAATCCCAGGCCGTGGGGTCCCGTCAATATCCCGGTTAGGAGGAAACCTACAATTGCTGGTACTCTAATTCGATGGCATATAAAGATAGTAACAATGGATAGTCCAAATATAAGAAGGACGTCTCTCAGTAATGGGATTTCCATATGCTAATATTGGATCTTATTCCATTTTTTTGTTATTTATGTTTATGGCTTGTTTTAGCCCCCATTCCTGAAGAACCTCACGAATTAGTTCTTTCATTTCTTCTCGATTTTCCTTTAGTCCTTCCAGTTTGAGGCTTATAGGCTTACTCACTTCTCCAAAATAAAATGTCCTGTGGGGGAAGGGTATTTCTATACCCAATTCATCAAAGCGTTTCTTGATCCTGCGGTTCATCTCTCGCCCCACCAGCCATTGTTTGATGGGAAGAGTTTTGATTCTGGCCTTGATAATAACGGCAGAGTCCGCGAATTCATCTACCCCCAGAATTTCAAGTGGCTCCAAAATTGCCGACCTGTATTCTTCATCTTGCATAATGTCTTCGCCTACTTCCTTAAGAACAGCTACCACCCTATCCGTATCCTCCTTATAAGCCACCCCCACATTAAAGAGATAATAGGAAAACTCATGGGTCATGTTGGACAGGGTGTTTATGGCTCCATTAGGGAAAACATGAACTGTTCCATCTAAACCCCGCAGGACTGTGGTTCTTAAGTTAACTTGGTCTACTATTCCCCCTGTACCGTTGAGGATAGCCACATCTCCCACCCGAATCCGATTCTCAAAGATGATAAATAGACCACTGATGACATCCCGGACCAAATTCTGTGCACCAAAACCAACGGCCAATCCCACAATTCCAGCTCCAGCTAAGATCGGCTTGATGTCAAAACCCAGTTCTGCAAAAACCATCATGGCAGTAATAGTTACAATGGTGATTAATATGGCCTTTCTAAAAATTCGTCCCAGGGTAGAAACCCTTTTTTCTACCTCAATGGGCGGAGTTGTGCCGGCTGCAAGCATTCTACTGGTAGCTTGCATTTCCAATTTGCTAATGAGAAAGTAGGCAATTTGAGTCAGGATTATGGCTGCTATGACAATGAGGGGAATGCGCACCATAGCCTTTACCAAGGGAACGTTGGAAGCCATGAATTCATAGATGTGGAGACCCCATATATCCAGTATGGTCAGAGTGGCGAATAGGAGTATTATAAAATACCCTGCTTTTCCTAAATAATTAACATAACGGTTTACCTGTTCTTCCAATTCAGGGTATTTTTCCTTGACAGTATTGCTCACCTCAAAGAGTCTTTTAAACAGAAGGCTCCAGAGGAGCCATAGCCCCATAGCAAAAAGGATTACGATAATGCTTTTGGCAGTAGAGTAAAGAAAGCAGGTATAAATTTGCGAAAGGCCTAAGATGGAAAGCGTAACTACTAATCCTATATATAAGATGGCTACTAGGTAAAGTTTTCCCATAATATAGTTAAATGCCCTTTTCAGATTATTTTTCCAAGGCGAATCTTCTTCCTTGAGGCTCAAAGAGAGAGTCTTTTCAATACTCTCCTTCCATTGGGCAAGGATAATAGCCAGCATAATGACCAATCCCACCTTATATATCGCAGAGAAAGCAGCCGCCAGAATAGGTCGGTTAAGAATGGAGCTGGGCATGATGAGAAGATACATCCAGAGCGAAAAAAGAAATATCCTTCGACACCAAATAAAGATGTAATTGGAGGGCTCATCCTTTATGGGGATTACCCGTTGCTCACTTATTTCTGGAGATAAAAGAAAATAGATTAGATTTTTCAAGCCAAAGTAAAGAATCAGGGCGAACAATCCGTGTAAGATAATGGATTCTGCTTTTTCGTGAACGGGAAATACTAGTAAGAAAAGGTAACTAAAAAGATATAGAGCGACCCATGGATAAATCTTAAAAGAGGTGGCGATAAAAACACTTCCTATCTTTTTAGATAAGGTGAGAGGTTCCTTAAGACTCAGTTTTTCTTCCAGTTTTCTAGTGTACTTACGAAGTCCCATCCAGGTAATAAAAACCACAACAAGGGTAATGAAGAATTGTATAAAAAAAGACAAAAATTGCTGCAGATTTTCTTTCTTGGAGATATAGGCCTTAAACTTATTATAACCCAGGGGAAGACCTTTTATTTCAGAGACAATCTTTTCAAGAGAGGACAGAATTTGATTCTTATGGGATTCATAAACCTTAAATAGATTGGCGGGTTTCTTTTTTGGCTTTTCTGCTTCCCTTTTTTCCTCGATTAACTTTTTCTTTGCCCCTAAAAGGGTCCTTAATTGAGTGGTCAGTTTTTTTGCTTCTTCAGGATTTTCCAAAGTCTCAATGGTCTTTTCAAGTTCGCTTATCTCTATTTTGGTACTTTCTAATCTTTTTTGATTTTCAGCCACGGCAGCTTGATTCGAGTGAAATAAAAGGATAATCATGATCAACAGAATTAACCTGGTGAATACCGGTTTACTCATTTAAAACCTCCGATTTTTGGTCAAAATCAACAATGCAATTCTAAACTGGGTAATAGAGAATGTCAAAATAGGTAAAGACTAATCCAAG
>LJNA01000086.1 GCA_001304365.1 Syntrophobacter sp. DG_60
AATTGCTGAGAGAGCATCAATCATTTTCTGCATCTTTTCAACTTCATTATTTATAGCTTCAAATGATTGTTTTAAAAAGGTCTCATTTTTAATGTTCTTTACAGAATTCTCAACAATGAGGGAGAGGGTGGTTGCTAAATTCTTTAGATCATGAATGATAAAAGTAGCAATTTGATGAAATACCCTTAACTTTTCATTTTCAATAATTCTTTCTTGGGGTAAATCTAATTTTTTCCGAGGCTTAGAAATCTTTTCACTCATTCCAATATACCTACACTGACTACCAACTAGTAAATTCCAACTGTCTTTTGTAGGCAACTTTATGTTACCCAACTAGGCGTAATGGTCAGTATGGTCACTGCTTCTTAAAATACCGTCATTAAACTCATAAATCAAAAAAAACTCCTCATCCAGTTAACTTGCCCAATCTGAAAGACATAGAGGAGTTATAGTTGTTGTTTAATACCACGTTGACAGTGGCTGATGCGACTGTAATTGTTATTAATACTATAGCCACTATCCGTGTTAAGCAGCCCCTCATCTCCTCCTCTTAAGATATATTATGACAAATATGTGTAAATGTCAAATCAATCTTTGGTTAAAAAAATCATTGGATAAAGGTGGGGATGTGCGATACTTAGCACGTTATAGTCGCACCCTTTAAAGATTTTCAATTACAATTAGCTTATCTTAACTTAAAAATTTGTTAAGATCTCGAATTTTGCCTCATCATTATTATAAAGCTAGCTAGCTTTTCGTTCTCTTTTTAATAATAAAATTTTAATAAACAAAAAACTTTTTAATATACTTTTTAAAAAATTGTCAAGGCTACGAATTGCCTCGTTGCCCCAATAAAAGCTAGTTCTCCTGAAGAAAGTTCGTCAATTTCTTTAAAACCACTAGACCAAAGAGATATCTCTTTTTCAACACAATTTGGCCAGGGGATGAAGGGTGAAATGAAAAAAAATTTTTGAGAGTCCCTTCTAAAAATAAGCTTTCCCTTCTTCTTTGAAAAGGAATTTAACTAATTCCTCCTATGACAAGAATAAATTTTGAAGAAGCCTTGACATAAAAAATACCATGGATAAAAATCTCACTTGTGAATCGGGCAAAATATCTTATATTGCGTAACTTGGTGGATGGGGCCAAGAGTTACTGGCAATTGATTAGAAGCATAGATGTGGACATCCGCAATTTCCAAATAGCGATAAGGGAACTTTTGGAAAAAGATATTATAGGTCATGGAGCAGGAGGCTTTTTCCTCACATCTAAGGGTTTAAGTGAGGCAAAGAGGTTTAAATTTAATGGGTTTAAATCACTTGTTTGTCCAAGCTGTGAGGGGAAGGGTGTCTTTTTTAAATCCTTTGGGGGTCTTTTAGAAAAGTTTAAGGAATTGGTTAAGTTTAGGCCAAGGGCCATTTCTGAGTATGACCAAGGTTATATCGAGCCCAAAGACACTATAGCTAGGATATTTTTAATGTATCAACTGGGGGATGTACAGGGGAAGGATATCCTTTTATTAGGAGATGACGATTTGACCTCCCTGGCCTTATTGCTTACGGAATGGCCAAAGAGGGTTACAGTATTGGAAATAGATGAGCGCATCTTGGAATTTATTGATAAGATTAAAACTGATAAGGGGTGGAATAATGTAGATTTGATCCATTATGATGTGAGAGAGCCCACTCCAAATAAAATAAAGGGAAAATTTGATGTATTCTTCACAGACCCTGTGGAAACAATAGATGGAATACGCCTTTTTCTCTCTCGCTGCGCCTCTACACTCAAGGGGATTGAGGGTGTAGGTTATCTTGGCCTAACGCATCTAGAGGCATCAAGAAAGAAATGGCACATTGTACAGCAGGATATCCTCAATATGGGTTTTGTTATTACCGATATCATTCGCAATTTTCAAACATATCTTTTAAATAAAGATGATATTTTAAACCTAGGCCTGAGGGTGGTGGAGAATGCCCCAATATCAATAAATCGCCCAGATATAGACTTTTACACTTCTAATCTATTCCGCATCTATGCAATAAAAACTCCACAGCCATTGCTTAAGGACAAGGTAGACCTGGGAAGAAATTTATATTATGATGAAGAGGCATACGTCACTAGGGGGTAAGAATGGCAAGGCATTTGATCTTAGAATTATGGGGTTGCAGTGAAAAGGTTATAGATTCTGAAAATACTATCAAGGATATATTAAAAAGGTGTACAGATGCCTTTAGAGATATCTTAATTGATATTAAAACCCATAAGTTTAATCCACAGGGCTTAAGTGCAGTAGCCATATTGAATGGCTCCTTCATGAGCATTCATTCCTGGCCTGAAATGGGTTATGTAGCAATTGATATCTATACTACATCTAGGGATACTGACTTAAACAAAGTCGTCATTATGGTAAAAGAATGGTTAATTCCAGACAAAATCCAGGTGCTCAACTTTGAAAGGGAATTCCATGAACAAAGACTTTAACTTAAACCACAGATTTACACAGATTGTCAGGATTTTAAATATAAAAATATTTTCTGCGGGTATCGGCGAAAATCTGTGGCAAATTTTATAATTTCTTTTACATGAACAAAACCCTAATCTTTGACCCTTTTCTTGTATAAATAAAAGAAGAGAGCCCCTATTGCCAGAATCAGGGCAGTTCCTTGAGTGACTGTAAGAGAAGAAAGGAGTTTTGGCCTGGGATCACCCCGAAAAAACTCAATTAAAAAACGACTAATGCTGTGTAATATCAAATAAATTAAAAAGAGTTGACCATAAGGTCTTAATTTATACCTTTTTATTAAAATCAGCATAAAAAAAATTAAAAAACAGCCTAATGCATGGTAAAGTTGAGTGGGGTGTAAAGGTATACCTAAAGGGGCCAGAGATTGAGGGTCTTTAAACACTACAGCCCAGGGCACGTGGGCTGGCTTGCCATATCAGCACCCTGCAGAAAAACAGCCAAAACGACCTATCCCCTCTCCTAAGGCCAAAGCAGGGGCTATCAAGTCAGCTATTTTCCAAAAACTAAGGTGGCGCCTTCGTATATAAAAAGAGCCAGCCAATAATGAAAAGAGTACTGCTCCATAAAAAACAAATCCACCTTTCCAAATCTGCACTGCCTCTAAAGGCCGGGACTTAAAATGAGGAAAATCAAAAGCTATATATAAAAGCCTAGCCCCCAAAATGCCAGAGATTAGGAGCCAGAATACAAGGTCAAACACTACTTGTTGGGAAATTCCCTCCTGTTTTGCAGCTCTTAGTGTCAGTGTGAGGCCCAAAAGGAGACCAATGACTATCCAAACTCCATAGGAATATATGGTAACAGGGCCTAATCGGAAGATGATAGGATGCATTATTTTTTAAAGGCCAAATGAAGCAATAATAAAAAAACGCCCAGAGAAACAGCGCTGTCAGCTACATTGAAGGCAGGCCAATGATGATGAGCTATATGTAAGTCAATAAAATCTATTACCTCGCCCCTAAGCAGCCTATCGATAAAATTGCCTAGTGCCCCGCCCAAAATAAGGCCACAAGCAATTAGCCTAATAAAGTTAATATCTTTGCTGTAATATAGATAGAGAAATAACCCCAATATGGCTGAAGCAGTAAGTAATAGTATAAAGGGTTCCCTTAAAGGAGACTGATTTCCGGCAAATATGCCAAAGGCTATTCCTGTGTTGCGGATATGAATCAAATTTAAAAAAGGTGTCAATTTTATAACATCCTTATAAGGAATCAGATATTCTATTACTAACCACTTACTTATCTGGTCAACCCCAAGAACCATACCACTAGTACCCAAAAACCATTTATACTTCACTCTTTCAAAAGCCTCATTGCCTGCTGGCAACGTGCACAAAGCATAAAATAATCTGGACTTTCTCCTACGCTAGGATGATGCTGCCAGCACCTTTTACACTTAGGGAAATCATAAGGTCTGATTAAGATCTTAAGATGCGGCATATGTTCACTTTCTAAGGTCGCCTCAGACAACGTATCAACTAACTCTACATGAGATACAATAAAAATAGTAGTCAAATCCTTCAAATAATGTTGTAGAAGAGGCCTTAAGATGAGCGAAGGCTGGATGCACACCTCTGCGTCTAATGAATGACCGATTAATCCCTTACGGCGCACACCCTCTAAGGCACGATTGACTTCTGAGCGCACAGCCAACAAATCCCTCCAACGCCTTTCTAGATCCTCATCTTCATATTCGGGTTTGACATTAGGAAGCTTGGTCAAATGTACACTTTTTGGCCATCCTTCTATATAAGGCAAACATTGCCAAATTTCTTCTGCTGTGAAGGCAAAAATTGGGGCCATAAGCCTTATCATTACTTCAATCAATTCCCATAGTGTGGTTTGGGCAGCACGTCGCTCTATAGCATCTGGGTGAAATGTGTAAAGGCGATCTTTTATTATATCTAAATAGAAGGCACTTAAATCTACTGTACAGAAATTGTGCAGGCTGTGATAAATAATGTGAAATTGATAATTTTTATAAGCCTTCCTAATACGGGCAATTAAACTTTGAAGGCAATGCAAGATGTATCGGTCAATCTCTTGGCGTCTTTCATATGGTACAAATTGGCTTTCTGGTTTAAAATCATAGAGATTTCCCAAGATAAATCGTAAAGTATTGCGAATCTTTCGGTATCCTTCAGTAAGCTGGCTTAAGATATTAGAAGAAAGTTTAATGTCATCTTGATAATCGGAAGCAGCTACCCAAAGTCTTAAAATTTCAGCGCCATATTTATTAATAACATCGTTAGGATAAATGACATTCCCTAAAGATTTAGACATCTTTTTTCCTTGTTCATCCACTACGAAACCATGGGTAAGAACTGCCTTATAAGGGGGCTTTCGCTTTATGCCTATTGAAGTAAGCAAAGAAGATTGGAACCAACCTCTATGTTGGTCACTGCCCTCTAGATATAAATCTGCTGGCCAACTTAAATCTTGCCAGTAAGGGTGTTTTTCCAGAATGGCTGCATGGCTTACTCCAGAGTCAAACCATACATCTAAAATATCTGATTCTTTCTCAAATTCTGTGCCTCCACAATTAGGGCACACAGTACCTTTTGAAAGCAATTCTTCAGATTTATACTTAAACCAACAATCTGCACCCTCCATCTCTATCAAGTTAGCTACATGGTCAATAATCTCTTTACTTACCAAAAAATTTCCACATTTTTTGCAATAAAATACAGTAATAGGTACACCCCATGCCCTCTGACGGGAGATGCACCAATCGGGGCGCTGTGCCAACATAGCACTCATGCGCTCTTTTCCCCTTTTAGGAAACCACTCCACCCTTTCTACAGCCTCTAAGGCATTGTTTCTAAGCCTCCTCTTTTCTACAGAGATAAACCACTGTTCTGTTGCACGGAAGATCACTGGTTGCTTACAACGCCAACAATGGGGATAGCTATGAACAATGGTATCTTCTTTGATTAATGCCCCTACTTCCTTTAATTTTTTATTGATTAATGGATTGGCATCAAAGACAAATTCTCCTGCAAAAGAGGGGGCATCTTTAGTGAAACATCCACTATCATCCACAGGGGAATAAATTTCCAGATTATGCGCAAGGCCGCTCTCATAGTCTTCCTGCCCATGACCAGGGGCGATGTGCACACAACCTGTGCCTGTTTCCAAAGTTACATAGGGTGCCAAAATAATAATAGACTTCCTATCTATAAATGGGTGTTTACACCTCTTGCCCTTTAGGTACTTGGGGGGAATTTTTGTTAATATCTTATAATCTTTATAACCAAAATCCTCCATGCATAAAGAGCAAAGCCTTTCTGCAAGGATTAACACCTCTTTATTTGTTTTAACTGCCACATAATCAAATTCTGGGTTTAAGGCAATGGCCAAATTGGCAATGAGTGTCCAGGGTGTGGTAGTCCAGATGACTACATAAATCCGTTTTCCTTTAAGAACTGGATATTTATAATAGATCTTAGAAATTAATGGGAATTTTACAAAAATAGAGGGTGCCTTATGCTCTTTATATTCCACCTCTGCCTCTGCCAAAGCCGTTTTACAGTGCGAACACCAATAGACAGGTTTTTTACTCCTATAAACGTTGCCATCCAAAAGGAATTTACCGAATTCCCTAACAATAGTGGCCTGGTATTTATAATCCATTGTCAGATAAGGCCTTTCCCAATCACCGCTAATCCCTAAACGCTTAAACTCCTCACGTTGGATGTGGACATACTTTTCTGCATAAGCACGGCAATGTTCTCTAATGGCTAAGGTATCTAATTCCCTTTTCTTATCGCCTAATAGCTTATCTACTTGGTGCTCAATAGGCAGGCCATGGCAATCCCAGCCTGGTACATAGGGGCAATAAAAACCCATCATTTGTCTAGATTTAACAACAAAGTCCTTTAATATCTTATTTAAGGCAGTCCCCATGTGGATGTGGCCATTCGCATAAGGTGGGCCATCGTGTAAGATAAATAAAGGATTGCCCTTAAATCTTTCTTGCATCAATTTATAAAGCCTGTTTTCTTCCCATATCTTGAGGATCTTAGGTTCTATCTGCGTAAGATTTGCCTTCATAGGAAAGGCAGTATGAGGGAGGTTCAATGTTTCCTTATAATCCTGGTTTTTCTCCATAGTAAAGGAAAAGATAGCACAACCCATTTGATTGTCAAGTAAGTAAGATGAACGGCTGAAAAAAATGCCTATAAATATGTAATCGTTCACCGCAGAGGTCACAGAGGACGCAGAGAAAAATAAGAATTTTAAAAATGCTTTGCTTTTGTGCTCTGTGATCTCTGCGTTCTCTGCGGTAAATAGAAAAATGATGAATAGAAAAATGATGAAAGGTTACATAATTATTTAACAGATTCTAGGAAGGGGCTCTCCTACAAGCATATCTAAGAGGCGTTTCCCACCAATTCTGGTCTTAAGCCATACTCGCCCTTTAGGCTCAGCTTTTACCTCACCAATGACCCTTGCCATTTTACCATAGGGATGCCTATGCATAACATTTAATACATTTTCTACCTCATTTCTTTCTATGAATGCCAGAAATTTTCCTTCATTAGCCAGATAAATGGGCTCAATGCCTAAGATTTCTGCTGCCCCTAAAACATTTTCAGAGAAAGGCAGCGCTTCTTCCCAAATCTCAATCCCTACTTTTGATTGCCCTGCAATTTCATTTAGGCTTGTAGCTACACCCCCCCTTGTTGGATCACGCATGGCATGGATGCCGTTTGTCTTTTTTAATACTTTCTCTACTAGTTTATTTAAAGGAGCTGTATCGCTTTTGATAGGGGTTTCAAAATTAATGCCTTCCCTTTCACACAAGATGGCCATTCCATGATCACCAATAGTGCCATTAATAATAATTAAATCCCCCACCTTTGCATTCTTTCCAGAAATTACACAATTTGTCTCAACAATGCCAATACCTGTAGTATTAATAAAGATCTGATCTAATTGCCCCTTTGGCACCACCTTTGTATCACCAGCAATCACTAAGACTTCTGCCTCCTTTGTTGCCTTATCCATAGAACAAAGGATAGTCTTTAATATCTTGCCAGATAGACCCTCTTCTATAATAAATCCCACACTGAGATAGATGGGCCTTGCCCCACACATGGCCAAATCATTTACTGTGCCATGAATGGCCAAAGAGCCAATATCTCCCCCAGGGAAGATAATAGGACTTACAGTATAAGAATCGGTGCTAAAAGCAAGGCGTTTTCCGAAAGCTTTAAATACAGCACTATCATTCATTTCTGCCAGGAGCGGGTTATCAAAGAATGGGAAAAATGCCCTTTTTATTAGATCATGAGATGCCTTTCCACCACTTCCATGATCTAATATGATTTGTTTGATCATCCTATCTCCCAATCCCTATATTTATAATAGGCTGCACAACTTCCTTCAGATGAAACCATACAAGGACCTATAGGGTGAACAGGCCGGCATGCTTTAGCAAACAGTGGACATTGAGGG
>LJNA01000087.1 GCA_001304365.1 Syntrophobacter sp. DG_60
GGAGGTGTGGGCATCCTATGGTGATTAAATGGGGGAGACATGGGCATTTTTTGGCATGTTCTAATTATCCTCATTGTAATAACACTAAGGAATTCAGCCGTGATGAAAAAGGGAACATTGTCATTATAGATGATGAAATAAACGAGGTTTGCCCTGAATGTGAACGACCATTAGTACTGCGGCGAGGGCGTTATGGCCCATTTTTGGCCTGCTCTGGCTATCCTGAGTGCCATTTTACTAGAAAAATAGAAGGAAAGGTAGAAAGGCAATCAGGCGATTGCCCTGTTTGTGGAAAGCCACTGGTAGTAAGGAAAAATAAAAGGGGAATAAGATTTATTGCCTGCTCTAACTATCCAGATTGTAGATATACTGCCTCTTTTAAAACAAATAGATAAAATATCGTAGGAGAAACTATAATTTTTTGGGAGGGATAAACGAGCTGTTATTTAATAGAGGTAGAAAAAAAATCAAGCTAAAGGCAACGTGGTCTAGAAATCCTAACGGGTCGATCACCGCCACCATTAAGGTAGTGGATCGAGGTGATTTTCCAACCGTTAATATCTTTGGGTCAACCTCAGAAGAACCAGCAAGTGTAGCCTGGAATTTAGGGAAGGGTACAATAAGTGCGATTACCAAAACCTTGTCTACTCCCGAGGAAGCTAAGCAATGGGTTTCAGTCCAAATTGGTGCTATTAAGTGGAAGCTGGAGCATTGGCGAAGTAATCAAGTTCTACAAGCCCCTACTCCCCTTTTTCTCAATTTCAGATTTAGCAAAAAGATGAAAAAATGGTTACTTCTGAGTGTTCTCATGGCTATCATAGTTTTACCTGGTGCATATGTGTATAAGATGCAAAGTTTTGTAAACCAGAAACCAAAAGTTGAACAAAAGGTTACTGGAAAAGAACAGCTTATACTTCTAGATGACTGCGAGCAGGCAAGTAATATCAACATGTGGGGTGGCCTTTGGTTCAGTTTTGATGACCGTCAACATGGTGGGTCATCAGAAGTAATCCCCACGCCTGGATCGGTATTCCAAATGTCTCCCGGAGGAGCTCACTTTAAGTATTGCACTCGGATAGTGGGTAAGGTAACCACCAAATATAAATGGGGCTACATAGGTATGGGAACAGATCTAAAACATTCTGGAGCTCCACTAGATCTAAGCCGATTTAAAGGTATTCAGTTCTATGTGAAAGGAGATGACAAAATGTATCGCTTTATGATCCACAGCCAAGCAACCAAGGATTTCGATGATTTTGGTTACAACTTCAGAGCTCCAGAATCCTGGACAAAAATTAAAATCCTTTTTAAAGACATGACTCAGCAGGGGTGGGGGGAACCGGCTAAATGGGACAAATCACAGGGTGAAGCCTCCATTTACGCTGTGAAAAAGGCTCTCTGCATTGTCTGGGAAACATTGGGACAACCTCAAGATCGGGTTGAACTGGCAGTAGATAATATAGCTTTAATCGAGAAATGAGCCGTTTCTGTCAACCTAATTGTTTTATAATTGCAGCTATTCTTCCTTGGGTATATCAAATTTAGGCTCGACATATAGACAAGGTATCAGTATGTAACAGTATTAATTTCATCCTGCATGTACTAGCTAAATTGTGCTAGAAAAATGTGTTTTTTGGTCTTAAACTGCCCTATAATCAACAAGTGCAGAGGAATTTTAGGGATTATAAGACCTGTAAAATACCTTGGTTTCATAAAGAAGAGTGGGATGATGGTTCTTTTATTGAAAAAAAAGCACTATAGAAAATTCTTTGACTTATTGAAAACTTTTTTCAGATATGCTAACAATATACAAGATGGCACGGTAATTACCACCTATTAGAATAATTTAAATAGGCACATTAAAATTGCTGGAACATATCAAAGGCATCCCTCAATAAAATGGCCTTGCTGAACAGAAGATCGGCTGTGGCATTCTTTATATGGACAGGAGTTATGGTTTTGGTTTTTGTAGTATCGTATTATGTTTTTCCCTCTGTATATTTAAGTAAAACCTTAAACATAAGGGTATCTGTGATAGTTTATTACGCAGCTGGTGTTATATGGTTAATGGGTATAGGCACCTATGGGCTATGGAAAATAATAGAAGCGAAAATTGAGGCCAAATCCAAGGCCAAATCCTTAGAGGTAAGAAAGCAGTTAGCCCACAAATATAGAATGGGATATTCTTTAAGAGATATCGAAAGAAGAAAGATAAAACTGCTACTAAGGGCTGTTGAACAATCGGCCAATGGAATAGCGATGTTCAATTTGGATGGGATAGTTCTTTTTGCTAATAATTCCTGGGCTAAACAACATGGTTATGCATTGGAAGAAGTTATAGGTAAACATCTGCGTATGTTCCATGCCGACGAACAGGCGACTAAATTACTAGAAGGAGCCAAAGAGGTCACCTCCGGGGAATTGTTTTTTGGAGAAATTTGGTGTATCCGTAAAGATCGCTCAACCTTTCCTGCCTTGACGACCGCATCTCTTTTAAAAAATCACCTAGGAGAGCCATATGCCATACTTGAAGTAATCCAGGATATTAGTGAATTGAAGCAAACTCAGAAAGCCCTTCAAATCCAAATTGCAAAGGCGCTTGAGTTTAGCCGTTTGAAGAGCAATTTTTTGTCTGTTACCTTACATGAGTTGAGAGTTATTTTATCATCTATCATTGGTTTCAGCAGGTCGATCGTCCATGATATAAAGGAGAGCAAAAAAGAAGAAAAACAGCTTATTGCCAATATCTATGATAGTGCCCAACATTTGCTCAAATTAATAGATCAAATCTTAGATATTGCTAGGATAGAAGCAGGAAAGACGGAACTAAAGTTAGAAGAGCTAGATTTAAAGAAAATTTTTAACGAGATACATAATTTGACTTATGTCCAGGTACAGGAAAAGGGGATGGTGCTTTCTTTTAACATAGATGAAAACTCTGTTCCCAAGGTCTATGCCGACAAGGATAAATTGAAACAAGTGTTGTTGAATCTTATCGTCAATGCTGTCAACTTTACCGATAAAGGAAAAATTTCTGTTAATGCCATACCTACGGAAACCGAATGTTTTGTGAGGATTGAGATAAAAGATACAGGCATTAGTATATTACCCCAAGACCAGAAAAACATCTTTGAAAGATCTGTTCAGGGAGATGACTCTCATAGCCGAAACTATGGAGGAGTTGGCCTGGGGCTCACCATATCCAAGAAACTGATAGAAATGATGGGAGGTAGCATAGATATCTACAGTCCGGGAACAGGCCAAGGGACTAGGGTCTCTTTCATCTTACCAGCAATTTCCACATTCCACATCTAAAAAAGGTTGACTTATGGGAGGCAAGTAATCTTATTTGTTCAGGCTTTTTGATGATCTGCATCATCCTTCTAGACGAATTCCCCTTAAGGGTTTTGATAAGTAAAACGATAGTGGTTATCCATTAGACAATAAGCATGGCAAAGTCAGTTAAATCTATCTACCACTAAAGGGAGTTTTTGATTACTTGACATTGATGGATGTTTGATTAAAAATCCTTCCAATAATGAAAGTTCCCTTAAATTGGCTAAAAGAATGTTTGGATATCGAGATTTCTGTAGAAAAATTGGCAGATTTGCTCACTATGGCAGGTTCAGAGGTAGAGGAAATTATCTACCCTTTTTCCTATTTAAATAAGGTAGTCACAGGGCGCATCCATAAGATAAAACCCCATCCAAGTGCTGATAAATTGATGGTATGTGCAATTGATACAGGCGATAATCATTATGAGGTGGTTTGTGGTGCACCTAATATTAAGGAGGGCCTAATTATCCCATTGGCTCTGCCAGGTTGTATACTGACCTCTGGATTAGAAGTAAGTTCTACTGAAATAAGGGGGATTAGTTCATGGGGTATGCTATGTTCAGAGAAGGAGTTGGGTTTAGGGGATGACCATTCAGGCATATATATTTTGCCTGAACTACCCCTGGGTAAAAGTTTGAACACTGTTTTGGGTCTAGACCATGCTGTATTAGATATAGCCATTACACCAAATCGTGGAGATTGTTTGAGTATCTTGGGCATTGCCCGGGAGGTAGCTGCCCTTACTAAGGGGGAAGTGCACTATCCTCAATATAAGATTGTAGAGGAAGGTGAATCCATTTTTAAAGATGCCAAAGTGACCATCCAAGACCCTGATCATTGCTTTCGCTATGTTGCACGGCTCATTAGAGGAATCAAGATAAAGCCTTCTCCTTGGTGGTTAAAGGCAAGGCTTATGTTAGCAGGCATACGTAGTATTAATAATATTGTAGATATTACAAATTATGTAATGCTTGAATATGGGCAGCCCTTGCATGCCTTTGACCTAGCCCGTATAGCAGAAAGTCATATTATTGTTCGTCTCTCTGAGGAAAATGAGAACATAACCACCTTAGATGGCATAGAGAGGGTTTTAAATAAGGGTGAGCTGTTGATTTGTGATGGGCAAGGCCCTATTGCCCTAGCGGGGATCATGGGGGGTATTGATTCACAGATTACGTCTACTACAGAGGATGCCCTCTTAGAGAGCGCCTATTTTAACCCAATCACCATAAGGAGGACAGCAAAGAGATTGGGTGTTACTACTGAGTCATCCTTCCGATTTGAAAGAGAGGTGGACCCAGAGGGGGTAATCAAGGCAGCCCACCATTCAGCTTATCTCATGCAGGTTTTAGCAGATGGGAAGGTTTCACCTGGTATAATAGATAATTATCCCACACCTAGGAAAAGAGCTTCCATCTATTTACGCACTGAGAAGGTGAACCAAATTTTGGGTATAAATTTGGAAAAACAAACTATCCATTCATACTTAAGGGCCTTGGGTATAGAGATAGGAAAGTCAAAGGATGATGTTTTTAAAATTACCCCACCCATTTACCGTCATGACCTAAATAGCGAAGTTGACCTAATAGAGGAGATTGCCCGTTTACATGGGTATGAGAAAATACCATTTAATCTGCCCATGGCATCCCTTCAGGGCCTCCCTTTATCACCACAGGTTCAATTTCGTGAAAAAGCCAAAGAGATTTTAAGGGGGCTGGGATTTTGTGAGGTCATTACCTATGCCTTTATGGACCCATCCAGTTTAGACCGCTTGCGTCTATCAAAAGAAGATCCATTAAGGCAAGCAGTGGCACTTCTCAATCCTTTGACTGAGGAAAAATCCCTTGTGCGCACGCTTCTTATACCTGGTCTTTTAGACACACTCAGCTACAACCAAAGACAGGGTGTTTTTAACCTGCACCTATTTGAGACAGGCAAGGTGTTCCTCCCAACTGAGGGAGAACCATTGCCTAAAGAGGTCTATAAGATAGCTGGAATTTCTGCAGGAGACCGCTTTTTACCTTCATGCCATTTTAGGCCCGATCCACTTGACTTTTATGACCTAAAAGGGGGAATAGAAGAATTGTTGGCTCAATTGAATGTAGGAGAAGCGGAATTTTCTCCCCAAAGGGAAATACCTTATCTAAAAGAGAATGCCTCGGCTTACGTAATTAAGGATAAAGAGATATTGGGTTATTTAGGAGAAATTCATCCTGATGTAAAAGATGCTTGGGATTTAAAGGCCTCTGCATTTATATTTGAGATAGACTTAAATGTCTTAATGGAGTTTTCATTAAAGAGGAAGTTTATACCTTTACCTAAGTTCCCTGTTACAGAAAGGGATATTTCCATTATTGTCCCCAAGACATTTTCTGCCAAGGCCATCTTAGATTTAGTAAAAGATATGCAATTAGAATATATAGAGGATATCTGGCTCTTTGATATTTATCAGGGCCCACCTATTGAGTCAGATAAGAAAAGCCTTGCTTACCGTATTGTCTATCGGGCAAAAGATCATACCTTAAAGGATGAGGAAGTTAATATGGTACATAATCACATTGTAAATCATATATTGCAACATTTTAATGTAAAATTAAGGCAATGACTAAGAAGAAATTAATTGAATACATTCATCATGAGGTAGGTTTACCAAAGACCTTAATTGGTGAATTTTTGGAAACTACTTTTGAAATTATAAAAGATGCCTTAAGGCGTGGAGAGGTAGTAAAGATTGTCCATTTTGGTAAGTGGCAACCGGTATTAAGAAAGAGCAAGCGAGTAAGGCATCCTATTTCTAAAGAGGTTATTCAAATCCCTGAACGTAAGTCTATTACCTTCCGTGCCAGTTCGGCCTTAAAACGTCCTTAGTACTATTTTACCTTTTCCAATTTTATCTCATTTTCTAGGGCGTAGACAATCAGCCCTAGGCAAGGTTTGTCAGGAAAGATAACCCTTAATGCGTCTTTATATGCCAACATCTGAGAAGTGTATTTTTTGCAAGATTCTAAAAAAAATTGAGTCTTATAATCCATTATTACTATCTTATCATCAAAAAGTACAAGTCTGTCCACCCTATAAAAAGCATTTTCTTTCCTTAAAAATATAGGACATTCGTTGAAGACAGCAGTTCCTCTAGAAAAATATGGTATAAGCTCCTCAGTATTTAATATATTTTCCACACGACTTCTAATGTCCTCAAACGCTCTATCTTCTAACATTAGTCCATATTTACTTTCCACTTTGTTTAATGCCAAATCAATTGTATCTTTCTTCCTTTCTAAATCAATTGCCCTTATCTGGGCCATTGCATAATGAAATGCCTCACCAAAGACCTGGCTATAACCGCTTTCCTCTAAAGTGACCCTTTTTTCTTTAAAAGTGGATAAAGACTTTCTAGGCATTGCTGGATAATAGACCTTTAAAGGGGGTGGGGTAGGGGATGGATGGGGTTTAAACTCAGGCAAGGCCCCATAGGTC
>LJNA01000088.1:0-5000 GCA_001304365.1 Syntrophobacter sp. DG_60
AGAAGGACAGCCAGATAAGGTAAAAATCCTTGTAAAATAGTTGCAACCGTTCACCATTTTCTACTTACCGCAGAGAACGCAGAGATCACAGAGCACAAAAGCAAAGCATTTTTAAAATTCTTATTTCTCTCTCTGCGTCCTCTGCGCACTCTGCGGTGAACGATTACAAATAGTTTTATTCATAGATCATGTCTGAAGGTAGGCCTTTTCTAAAGATTCCCCTTTCTTTGGCCAATAAAAAGAGCACCCTAATGGCTTCTTTTCCCTCATTTCTAAGGTCTATAGTGTAATCATTCACATAAAGCTTTATATGCTCAGTAATTACACTATCTTCCAAATAAGATGCATATCTTTTTATGTAGTCTTTAACCCTTTCTGGATAAGAAGATGCGTATTTGATGCTCTTTCTTACCAACAATGTAAATCTATCTATAATCTCTCTATCTAATGACCTTTTTGCTACAATTCCCCCTAGTGGCAGGGGCAATTTTGTCTTTTCTTCCCACCATTTACCTAAGTCCAATACAATCTTTAGTCCGTATTTATCCAATAAAAACCTGCCTTCATGAATAATTAGGCCAAAATCAAAGGATTCTTCCTTTAAAGCCTGCATAATTTGATTAAAGCGAACAAAGCCCACCTTAAAGGCAGGATCATAGAGCATTAATAACAGATAAGCAGTGGTAAAACGGCCTGGTGCTGCCACATGGGCTCCATGTAAATCTTTTAATGAGCGGTTTTTAGTGACCAATAATGGTCCGCAACCTCGCCCCAATGCAGCCCCTACAGGTAAAAAATAATATTTATCAGTTATATAGCCTAAAATATGGCAAGAAACCTTTGAAATATCTAATTTGCTATTCAAGGCCATCTCATTAAGAACCTCTATATCATCAATTACTTCTTTGAAAGAAAAAGGCGATTTTATTAAACCATTTATTAAAGGGCCAAAGATAAATGTATCGTTAGGGCAAGGAGAAAATCCTAAAGTTAAACCCACCAATCACTGCCCCTTTCCAATAGATTTAATACTAACTTTTGACAATTTTTTGCAGCTGATGCAATTTTCCAATTTTTTCTATTATAACTGCCTACTAAATTGCTAATGCAACGCAATTCTAAACAAGGAATCCCATAGATGGTGCAAACTTGTGCAACGGCTGCACCCTCCATGTTCTCACACACGCCAAAAAAACGCTGTCTCAAAATAGAAAGCCTTTGAATATCACCTGTAGTGGCATCTGTGGTAAGAAAAGGGCCTATTTTAAGATTAGAATCAGGCAAAAGAGACAAAATGGATTTGGCTAATAGATTATTTAGCCTTTCATTCATAGGAAAGCAATTATAAAGATACCTCCCATTTTTTATTAAATAGGGTAAATTAATTTTATCTAAAGATTCCCAGCCTGCCTCTGTATATGCGCCTGCTTCTGCCCAAATCTCTTCACTTGCCAATGCAAAATCACCTATTTTTAAACCACTTTCAGGATAAGCCCCGCCACAGCCTATTAGCCAGACCAGATCCGGCCTTCGATAATAAATAGAGGCAGTTAATGATTGAGCAACATTTGCTGTACCTATACCTGTAATAAGCAATTGAACTTCATAATTAAATAAAGTTCCTTGATATCCCTGCTTTTCGCCTAAACTAAAGGCCTTCATTTCCTTTAATTGAGATGCCAATAGATTTATTTCTTGGATAGTAGAGGCCAGAATAAGTAAATAACTCATATTTCAACTCAAATACCAAATTTTAAGCACCAAATCCTTTTAGTCGATTCGTTAAATAATCAAATTGTTAAATAGTTAATTAGGCCTTATGACCTCAATGATTTTCCTCTCCAGATGCCCGTTTATTTCCTTCCTCAAATGAAAGTTGGGCAACAATGGGCTTTTTTACTTAATTTTTTTAATGCTTAGGAAATTATAAAATTTGTCTTGATTCTTTAACACATTAGTGGCATTAAGTAAACATATCTACAATAATTATAAGCAAATCTTTAACGCTTAAATGTAAAGACCCTTCCCCAAGGCTATGCCGAATATATTTGCCTTCGGTGTGGAAAGAAGATAAAATAAGAAATAAACCCGTAATCGTTCACCGCAGAGTGCACAGAGGACGCAGAGAGAAATAAGAATTTTAAAAATGCTTTGCTTTTGTGCTCTGTGATCTCTGCGTTCTCTGCGGTAAATAGAAAAATGATGAACGGTTACATAAACCCAAATTATTGCATAATTTGAGTTGAAAAATTTAAATCATTATGATAATGGTTTGGGCAATGAGGCAGTCAATAAAATTCACATAGATTACTTTTTCCTGACGTGAAAGATTCTATTTATTCGAGGAAGAGGAATAAAGATGGTAAAGAGAATAAGAGACATACTGAATGAGAAGGAATTGACTTATTCAATCGAGTTCTTCCCGCCAAAAACCAAAAAGGGGAATGATAATCTTTTTGAAACTGCAAGGATGTTTAAAGAGCTAGAGCCGGACTGGTTTGCGGTAACCTACGGTGCCGGTGGAAGCACCAGGGAACTCACAATGGATATCGTTGATGAATTGCAAAAGCGTTTTGAAATTCCAACCATGCACCATTTAACCTGTATAGGCCACAGCAAGGCTGAACTAAGGACTATAATCGAGGAGATGAAGAGAAGGGGTATTTGTAATATCTTGGCGCTACGAGGTGATCCACCCAAAGATATAGACCATTGGGAACCTCCTGCTGACGGGCTGGATTATGCCTATCAGCTTTGCAAACTTATCCGTTCCTATGATAGTTTCTTTAGTATAGGTGTTGCGGGTTTTCCAGAAGGACATATCACTTGCCCTGACAAGGAAACTGATTCCAAATATCTGAAAATCAAGATAGATGCCGGTGGTGAATTTGTAATAACCCAAATTTTCTTTGACAATAAGGACTATTTTGAATACCTAGAGAGGACAAAGAAGATAGACATCACAGTGCGAATCATTCCTGGAATTTTACCCATAACAAATTACCAAACACTGGTTAAATTCTGCAAAACCTGTGGAGCCACCATCTCTCAGCGGGTTCATGATATATTTAAACCGCTTGATGGTAATGACGAGGCTACTTATAATGCGGGTGTCCAGTTTACAGTTGAGCAATGCAGTGAGCTACTTGAAGGTGGGGCACCAGGGCTTCATTTCTTTGCATTGAACAAACTGGACCCCACACGGGAAATCTTAAACAGAATAAAGCGATAGGAAATGTTTCTACCCAAATTATGCCTATAAGTTCTGAAAAAGGTAGGTTTCCTACCCATAAATTTTGGAGGAGTATATGGAGATTTTGAGTAGCAATCTAGGTTATCCTAGGATAGGGAAAAATAGAGAGTCAAAGAAGGCATTAGAAGGCTATTGGCAAAATAAGATAAGTGAAGATGAACTAAAGAAAACCGCCTTAAATCTGCAAATAGAAAATTGGCGCTATCAGAAAAAGATAGGTGTTGACCTAATCCCTGTAAATGATTTTTCCCTCTATGACCATATGCTAGATATGGCAACAATGCTGGGATTCATTCCCAAAAGATTTGATGGTAAAGAAAAGAAGTCTGTACCCCTTTCTCTTTATTTTACATTGGCCAGGGGAAAGGAAGACATAGTACCACTAGAGATGACCAAGTGGTTTGACACAAACTATCATTACCTTGTGCCGGAATTAGACACCATGCCTTACCTTTTAGAAAACCGCCTTCTTATTTCCTATAAACTGGCAAAGGAAGAGTTTGGTATACAGGGCAAACCTGTGATTATAGGCCCGTATACATTTTTAACACTAAGTAAAATCCTTTTAGAGAAAAGGCCTTTAATTTCAGCATTAATGGATGTTTATAAGGAAATCCTATCATCGCTTGAGAAAGAAGGTGTACTGTGGATACAAATGGATGAACCTGCTCTAGTGCTGGATTTAGATGAGGGAGATATAAGGTTAGTAGAAGAGATTTATAGAGGACTAGCAGATACAAAGCTTAATATTATATTGCAGACGTATTTTGGGGCAGTGTCATTTTACGAGAGGGTAATAAATCTACCTATAATTGCTATAGGGTTGGATTTTGTTAAAGGTAAGGAAAATCTTGAAAACTTAAAAAAATATGGCTTTCCAAAGGATAAATTCCTGGCATTAGGTATGGTAGATGGAAGAAATGTTTGGAGGACAAATCTAAGGGAGACATCTAATCTAATTAAAGAACTATTAGAGGCTGCAAAACCAAAGGGATTGATATTGCAGCCTAGTTGTAGCCTTATCCATCTACCTGTAAGCATTGGACTAGAAAGGGATATGGGAAAGGATTTAAAAGGTCGACTGGCATTTGCCAATGAGCGTTTAAAAGAAGTAGTGAAATTGACCAATGCATTAAGGGGAGGAGAAGAAATTAAAGATGTATCAGATACCTATAAGGGGGTAGGCTATCTTTTGGAGATAGGAGAAAAGATTAAGCGCCTTGAGCCATCTGATTTTAAAAGGGCCCTCCCTTATGAGGAAAGAAAAATTAAACAGCAAGCTGTTTTAAACCTCCCTATTTTCCCAACCACTACTATTGGAAGCTTTCCCCAGACAAAAGAGATAAGGAAAATGAGGGCAAGATACAAAAATGGAGAGATTAGTGAGAGTGAGTACCAGGCATTTATTAGAGAAAGGATGGCCTATTGTATAGGGATTCAAGGGGGTTTGGGCCTAGATGTATTGGTGCATGGTGAGTTTGAAAGAAGCGATATGGTGGAATACTTTGCCCAAAAATTGACGGGTTTTTTAATTACCAAAAACGGATGGGTTCAATCCTATGGTTCCCGCTATGTGCGTTCACCCATTATTTATGGTGATGTGTCTAGGCCAAAACCTATGACATTAGAGGAAATCACATTTGCCCAAAGTTTAACAAAAAAACCCGTTAAGGGGATGATCACAGGCCCTATTACTATCCTAAATTGGTCATTTGTAAGAGAAGATATTCCAAGAAAGGAGGTAGCT
>LJNA01000088.1:10000-18391 GCA_001304365.1 Syntrophobacter sp. DG_60
ACGGAGGCGCACAAAGGTTCCCTCAAGCGGATTGGAAACCCGCTGTTGAGTGTAAAGGCATAAGGGAGCTTAACTGCGAGGCCTACAAGCCGAGCAGGTGCGAAAGCAGGTCTTAGTGATCCGGCGGTTCCGTATGGAAGGGCCGTCGCTCATCGGATAAAAGGTACGCCGGGGATAACAGGCTTATCTCCCCCAAGAGTCCACATCGACGGGGAGGTTTGGCACCTCGATGTCGGCTCATCCCATCCTGGGGCTGGAGAAGGTCCCAAGGGTCGGGCTGTTCGCCCGTTAAAGGGGTACGTGAGCTGGGTTTAAAACGTCGCGAGACAGTTTGGTCCCTATCTACCGTGGGCGCAGGAGACTTGAGGGAAGCTGCCTCTAGTACGAGAGGACCGAGGTGGACGCACCGCTGGTGTACCAGTTGTCTCGCCAGAGGCACAGCTGGGTAGCTATGTGCGGAAGGGATAACCGCTGAAGGCATCTAAGCGGGAAGCCCATCCCAAGATGAGGTCTCCCGTGGTAATCCGAAAGGATTGCCCCTGAAGGCTCCTTGGAGACTACAAGGTTGATAGGCCGGAGGTGGAAGCTCAGCAATGGGTGAAGCTGACCGGTACTAATAAGCCGTGCGGCTTGGCTACAAGATCTATGTGTCTTTCATATTTCAATGATTTAATATCCCGGTGGTTATAGCGGAGGGGCCATACCCGTTCCCATTCCGAACACGGAAGTTAAGTCCTCCAGCGCCGATGGTACTGCGGGGGAGACTCCGTGGGAGAGTAGGGCACTGCCGGGATTTTTTTATTTTCTATGATATTCATTGGTATAGATTTAGCTTGGTCTGGGAGGAATAAAAGTGGTATTGCCTTAATCGAGAAAAAGGATGTTTATATTCTAACTAAACAGGAATATTTAGGTCCTGATGAGGAAATCATTAATTTTATCTTAGGGTACAAAGAGAATAAGGGTTGTATTATCAGCATTGATGCCCCTCTTATTGCTCCAAATCCCCCAAGCACTGCAAGAAAGGCAGATAGGGAAGTAAGTAGAGACTTCGCCAGGTATAAGGCAACCACATATCCTGCTAATAGAATACGCGCTAAACGCCCCATCAATTTAACAAAGAAACTTATATCTTTTGGTTTTAGTGTTAATCCAAATTTTTTGCCATTTGCCACTGTTTATCAATTAATAGAGGTCTATCCTCATGCGGCCTGTATATCTCTATTTCATCTACCTAGGATAGTTTCTTATAAGAAAGGTTCATTAAGGCAAAGGCAAAAGGGATTAGCCAGTTATCAGCGCCTTTTGTCTTCTGAGCTACCAAAATTAAATCCACCACTTCACTTTGATTCAGACATTGAAAGAATATTGATTTTTACAGATCCTTATAAATTAAGAGGTAGAAAACTAAAAAAATTTGAAGACCAATTAGATGGTATATTATGTGCTTATATTGGCCTTTATTATTGGTATTGGGGAAGGGAAAGGGTTCATGTTTATGGGGATATAGAGGAAGGCTATATCATAGTCCCTTTGTAATTACTCAATATCCTGTGTATTTTGAGTAATTAATTGCAAAATGTTCACCCCGTTAGATAATTTTGTATCTAATTTCCTGACCTCCAACAGCGGTGATTGTAAAATGCAAAGTGTTTACTCATTGGATAACTTATATCTAACGGGGCAAGAAGTGTAAATTGAAAAATGCAAAATGAAAGAAAAGATTTATTAGGTGAAGTGGAAGAATTAGCCAAAATTGTTACAAAATCTTAATAACTGCGAAGCAAAAAAAGAAAATAATGCTATTGTTTAAGTCTTTGTTTTAAATTTTGCACTTTGCAATATTCATTTTTCATTGTCTGGTCAAAATTCTACCGAATTTTGAGCAGATACGTCCCCTTTACCTAGGCATCTGTTGTGCAAACCTTCCTCATATAAAGAAATTTTTATAAAAAAAAGTCTTTTTGAACTCTTGTCAAAGTATTTAGCAAATCATCCTACTCCCTAAATCTCATAGCTTTCTCCTGGTTTAACGGCTATTGTTTTTGTGTCTGGTGCAAGCTTTTGAGACAATATTATAAATTCCTGGGCATCCTGAGCAATGGGATTTTATTTGACGTACAATTTGCCATGAAGAAATGCTTTATTTATGTAAATTTTGTAGGTAATAAAAAGAAGGACTATAAATCATCTAGCCAGGCCCCATATATCCCCAATTAGTTGACAATTGTGGAAAATGTGCTTATTATCGATATTGATGATAGAGGATGAGTCTAGGATTAGTAGTCTAGGGTATCCTTTAGAGTATCATCATATAAACGTCTTAATTGTAGGTGAAAATCAAATCTTTTTAGAATTGCTAGGACAATATTTATCTTCCTTTAAGGAGATATCTACCACTGGGAGGTCTCATCCCAGTGAAATTAAACAAAACCTCTTAATCAAACCAGATATCGTCCTTTTCGTAGAGGGATGTAATTTTCAAGGTATTAAAAGGGAATTTTTAAATGTAAAGAAGAGCTTTCCAGATTCAAAAATCATTTTTCTTTCTACAAGGGGTGATATAGAGGAGATGGAATTAACTATAATAAAGAAGGGCGCCAGGGGTTTTTTATGTACCAAGGATTCTTTAAAGACATTGGTTAAGGCCATAAAATCATGTTATGTCGGTGAGATATGGGCTAGCAGGAAGTCCACTACCAAGGTTATTGATGATTTAAAAAATAAAAAGATGATTAAGGAAGAAAAGGTGGAGGGATTAACAAGGCAGGAAAAAAGGGTGTTAATTTTACTTACCTCTGGTTTCAAGAATGCAGAGATTGCTGAAAAGCTTTTTATAAGTGAGAAGACAGTAAAGACCCATATAAACAGAATATTTAAAAAGATCAAGGTATCTAACAGGTTGCAAGCTGCCCTCTGGGCATCTAAAAATCTCGTAAATTCTAACTAAAGTAGTAAAATATTAAAAAATAGAAACTTAAAATTACAACCAGAAATAAATCCTTCTTACGATTGACCCATTAACTGAATAGATATACAGATAAAATTATGTTAGAAAGGAGAGATTGTGAAAGGTATGGTTTGGAGTTGCCAGTGAATATAAAATGGAGGGATATATCTGGAGAGATAATGGAAGAGAGCAATATCTGCAAGGATATCAGTTCCTCCGGTATGTATATGTTACTTAATAATCTTATAGAAAAGGGGAGTAAGGTTGAGCTTTTAATTGATCTTCCTATAGCAGTAGAAGAGGTAAAAAGTAGTCGTGTCTTTGCAAGGGGGGAGGTCATTAGGAATGTAGAAGAGCGTGAACAGGTTTTTGGTCACGGGATAAAGTTTATTGATTATGAGTTTTTAAAAGACACTAATTAAAAAAAGAGAAATTAATTGATAGTTATAGAAATTGTATTTCAGACCTTTCATTGATTATTGCCTTCACTAGAGATTGATTTTTAAACTTATTCAGAGTGTTAAGGTCCACGTTGTAAAAGGCTGCGATCTCCTCGTCATTGACGATCTTGACATGTTTACGTCTCTCGCCCCGTTTTTTAAATAAAAGGTAATTATAATAAATCCATCCCATAATAACTAGTGTGGTAATAAAAATAATAAATCCCCCTTTTTGAAGAACTTCAAGGAAGTATAAGTAGGCTTGCTTACTGAGCACTTCACGATAAAAAAGCCTTACGCCAAGGAGCCATAAGAAAAGGTTTATAACAGGGAGGATAAAGTAACTCCAAAGCACCCAAAGGATAAAGGTAATGGAACCTTCTCCTAGCTTTCTTGAAATTGTTTTTAGTTCTGGTTTATCTATTATCATATATCATACCGTTTTTGCTTCCTCATATCTCGGAGGCCTCTATCAGGGCTTCTCCATATAGCCCTTGTACCGGGCTTTTTTGTTAAGGCCTTCGGTGCGGCTACTACCACAGTCACTGCACTTATGAACCAGTAGAAGAAAGGGTACCAGATAACCCAAAAATAGTACTTTAAAACACCTTTTTCATACTTACGGTCAATAAACGCACTGACAAGGAATTGGATCACGCAGGTAAATGCAAGGATAGCGCCTTCCCACTTTGGGATAGCTGGATTTAACGGGATAGTGGGAGTAATGCCTATGTGTTTACCTATTGTCCAATGGAGAAGGGTTACTATCCCCCAGAAGACTATTAATGTCAAAAGGCCGTAAGCCCAAGCCGCGCTCACCAAATATTCAATGTATATAGGCCACAAACGTCTTTGACGCCAATCCAGCCAGATGTCCAAGTGCTTTTTTAAGACCTCTACACCCCCTTGGGCCCAGCGCAACCTTTGTCGCCACAATCCCCTTATTGTCTCGGGCACCAGCACCCAGCAAACCGCCCTGGGCTCAAACCTTATGTCCCAGAATCTCTTTTCAAGCTTCCAGGTGGCGTCTATATCTTCTGTAACCATGTCCGTGGCAAGGAAACCTACATCACAAAGGGCGCTTTTTCTAAAGGCAGCGATTACCCCTGATACAGTTAACACCTTCCCCAAAAGGCGCTGCGTCCTTTTTATTAAGCCAATTATACTTGCATATTCACAGACCTGAATCTTGGCCAGAAGTGTGGTGCGGTTTGCCACCCTTGGATTGCCTGTTACCGCCCCAACCCTTGGAAATTTAACAAAATGCCATGCAATCCATCTCAAGGCATCTGGATCAAGAAAGGCATCTGCATCAATAGCTAAGACAAATTCACCCCGACTCAAGAGTGTGCCCGTATTCAAAGCCGTAGCCTTGCCCATATTGGGGGTAAGATGGACTACCCTGAGCCATTGTGGGTATTTTTTTACAAGATCGTTAAGAATTTTTTCTGTTTTATCGGTACTTCCATCATTTACCACTATTACCTCATATTTTGGGTAATTCACTTTACTGAGATGACCTATTACCCCCTCGATATGGTCTTCTTCATTATTAGCAGGTATTATGATAGAAAAAAGAGGATAGTGCTCAAGTTCTGGAGCCTTTTGTCGCCCCTTTTCCCTTCTTATATAAAAGATCAAACCTCCTATGATCCAAATAAGACTCATGTAAAGGGGATATAAAAAGACAAAGTAATTTATCCCTTCGAATAGACTAATATCCACTTTTTTTTACCTCAAAAGGGAAAAATTTTGCCGAAGTAATAGATACAACCTCCTTTATTTTAGGCCTGTCTCCAAAAACATCATCAGGATAATAGGCAATGTGTTTTGCACCAGAGGATACCAATATCCTCAATCCCTTTTTTAATTTTCTCTCTTTTATCCAGGTCTTGGTTTTCCAATCATAGCTTTGGACTTTAAAGATGCACTTATCAAGGGCTTCAGGGTGGGCTTTAATCTTTTCTACCATCTCTTTGAACCAGCCTTTTTCATTGCGGATGCCTTCCATTTTTGGATAAGCCATAATCACAGTATAGTCATAATCTTTAAGATAAGCCTCCAGTTTCTGTGAAAACCACTCATAGGCATAGGGGTCGGTTATAACTCTGGCATAGATGTTTCTTGTAAATCGGGCATTTGGCCGATTACACCTTACAGTCCTCATCAACTCTTTGATAAATTGGTTTAATACTTGTATTTTCAATTCTGTCCAACGAGCCTTGAGTGCTGGATCTTCGGCAAGGGTCTTTGGAGTAACCTCTATACCCAGTTTCTCTCTATACACCCTCATGGCAGCCGGGCTGAAGTCTTCATGATCTGTAAGATAAGCATCGTCTTGGAATAGGATTCCACTAATTTTTGTATGTGCTGCCAGATCTCTATAGAGGGATTTTACTAAGGATAGTGTTCTTTCATCAAAAGGAGAAAGGCGTCTATACCATGAGGTCGTTATATTTATATTATCATTTAGGTACTCTCTAACCTTTAAGCGTTCATTTAGTTCTTTATCAGGTAACTCAAAACTTAGTACAGGCATCCAAGCATACACCTTTATACCCCTTATCGCGATCTGATGGACGGCATGGCCAAAAAAATCCATTTCTACCGGAAGGATTTGGTTAGCAAAGTAAACAGAGCCAATATTTCCTGTCCCTTCCCGGTCACAAAAGGCCTGAAGAAACACTGTGTTCACCCCTAAGCGGAGAAGTCTTTCAATGAGTAACCCTAAATTTCTATCACTTTCTTCATAGGAATGTGGATTAACTATTAAATCTAGGTCTACTTGAACGGCCCTTATAGGTTCTTTTTCCAAGGCATTACGGAAGAGGGAAGTAAACCAATAAAGGCTCATTTTCGAGTCAATTACATTTCTATTTACCTCATCCAGATTATCGATGGACGCATACCCATAGGCTAATGTAAGCATTATCTTAAAACCCAACCTCTTTGCCTCACTCACTGCTATTTCATTGTACTCTCCATACGGCCAAGTAACTGTCCAAGGGGTAACGCCTGTCTTATCTCTGAGTTTTTTAACGGATTCTCTTAAATCATTTCTTATCCTCATGCGGAACTCGTCTTCGGTCTCGTACTCCTTACTTAGGGGGTTCCAGATGAGGCAACTGGTAGCCGGTCCTATATTCCCTTGAGGGGTATAGGTAATCCCTCTGTGTAAGTTGTAGGTGTGGGAGCCCAGATACACTAAATCAGAATTGGCCACCTCCTTTATTTGATCCCAAGACATGAGTGTTTTTTTGGCTAAATCAGGGGGTTTTTTATCTATCCAAGCTGGAACAACGGATAAGACGGCGGGATAACCATACATTTTTAGGATGGGATAGACAAAGTTGTAAAAGGAAAGGTAGGCATCATCAAAGGTCAGTAACACTGCCTTTTCAGGAAGGGGTTTTACCCCTTTTGCTGCAAGAAGTACATCGTCTGGGCTGATGAAGCTATAGCCATGGGTATTTAAGAATTCAAGCTGTTTCATAAACATCTTCTGGCTCACATCTGAGATATCAGAGGCCTTTAAGGGAATATCATGGTAACAGAGTGCCAGAAACCCGTTAGCTGCCAGAGCAGGGGTCTTTAAAACCACAAGTAGGCATATAAGCACTAACATGCCAAGTCTAGAAATTTTTTCTAAGACCCACATATCCACTCCAGGCGTCTGTTTGCACGCCATCATAAACTCTACGATGCCAAGAAACATTCCATATAAGCGCTGTTTTTTTGGAAAGATCAATGAGTTGCTCATATGTTGCCCCACCTATTGGATAGTAATCATAGCCATATTGCTTATAGGGCCCAATGGTTAAATAGATATTGGATTTAAACGCCCTCTCATACCTCATATAGTGCGTCCATTGTAAAATTGCTGTAAGTGAGGGATTAAATTCACTGTGGGGACTAAAATAAGCCACATCGGTTTTTTCATTTCGAGCATACCACACATTCATCTGACACCTTATTTTAAAATTCGATGTGTTAACAAGCTTTTGGTCAAAAAAGGCCCGCCAGTTGTAGTTGGTATTGTCATCGTCGTACCAATTGATAGTAGCCCAAAGACCCATGTGACGAAGGTCACTTTCATAATATATTAGCCCTATCTTTCCTGTCTGAGCCTCTACCCCAGTGACCCTAGCCCGAAAAGGGATATCAAGGCTGAAAGAATTGTATAAGAGTGCCATCCTTAAATGATCATTTGGAAACCACTGAAATTCAGATCGGTACCCAAAATCACCACCTTCCATGTAGTCAAAGCTTACTGCCTGATCCCAGACGAGCTCAGGATGTACTATCCACTCTGCTCCCAATCCTAAACGCCGCCAATATACCTCTTCTCCAAGATAGGATGCCTTTTTCCAATGAGTCTCTTGATACATCCTTACCAGAGGTGTAAGGGGTTCTGTTAGTTTTGCGCTGAACCAGTATTCACTTGCTCCCGGATCTTCCACAATGAAGGCAAAATCTGTCCATAATGCTGGCATATCCTCTACCTTCAGGTCTTTGTAAACATCCTGGACATGCTTATTTTTATAATGCTTTTTATAGAGTTCATCTGCCAATTTTCGGGCTTCTTTCTTATAGTTAAGATCATTCAAGGCCAAGACAATCCCATTTTTGGCGTCTACACTTTTAGGATCAAGGGTGTGAGCTATTTTAAGCTCTTCTAAGGCCAGCCGTGGCCATCCCCTCCATAAGTAAACATGCCCTAGTCCAGCCCTTAACCAAGCATTTGAGCCTGCTTTGTCCAGGTAGGATTTAAAATACGCTTGGGCTTCTGCAAGTTTGTCTCCATAGCCAAGATACCATCCCCTAGCGGCTATGGTTTCCAATCTATCCCACTCATCTATGTCCGGACGATCAAGCCAGCCTTTAATTTTCTGCCAAGTCCTTTCTGCATTATCCCAATCTCTTATTTCCTGGTAAGTGTAAAATAGGTCTAGGGTGGCTTTAAAGTCATCGGGCTTCTTCTCAAGGGTAGTTTTATAATAC
>LJNA01000089.1 GCA_001304365.1 Syntrophobacter sp. DG_60
CTTGGAAAAGAAGGGTGAACTTTTACACATAAAGGAGCCCATAAGTCCATATTTGGAGATCACAGAGATCACAGATAGGGTATGTAAAGAGCATGGGCCTGCACTCCTATTTGAAAATGTTCCTGAATACAATATACCAGTGCTAACAAATGCCTTTGGCTCTTATAGGAGGATGTGCCTTGCACTAGGAGTAAATCGCCTAGAAGAAATAGGTGAGGAAATTAACCATTTCTTTCAGGCAGAGGCACCTGATAGCTTAATAAAAAAGCTGAAGCTTATTCCAAAACTTAAAAGGCTCTCTAATAGCTTCCCTAAGGTAGTAAAGACAGCACCTTGCCAAGAGGTTGTTCTAATGGATAAAGAAGTAGATTTAAAAAAATTTCCTATCCTCCATTGCTGGCCAAAAGATGGCGGTCCATTTATTACACTTCCTTTAGTATTTACTAAGCATCCTATTACTGGTGTAAGGAATGTGGGGATGTATAGAATGCAGGTATACCATAAAAACATTACAGGCATGCACTGGCATCCTCATAAAGGGGGGGCCCAGCACTATAGAATTTCAGAAAAGCTAGGAAAGAGGCTAGAGGTGGCAGTGGCCATTGGACCAGACCCAGTTACTACCTACGCAGCAACAGCTCCATTACCAGAGGATATGGATGAAATATTATTTTCTGGCTTTCTTAGAAATAAGCCAGTAGAGATGATAAAATGTATAACAATCGATCATGAAGTCCCCGCTCAATCACAAATTGTTTTAGAGGGCTATATAGAGCCATATGAGAGGCACCTAGAAGGGCCGTTTGGCGACCATACAGGCTATTATTCATTACCTGATAACTACCCTGTATTCCATATTACCTGTATCACGCATAGAAAAGACCTTATATATCCGGCTACTATTGTAGGAAGGCCTCCTATGGAGGACTGTTATATGGCCAAGGCTACAGAGCGTATATTTTTACCCCTTATTAAGAAACAACTACCAGAGATAGTAGATATAAACCTTCCTATAGAAGGTGTATTTCACAACCTAGCCCTTGTCTCTATAGATAAGAGATACCCTGCCCATGCAAAAAAGGTAATGCATACCTTGTGGGGCTTGGGGCAAATGATGTTTACAAAGACCATTATCATTTTTGATAAAGATGTAGATGTGCAAAATATCTCTGAGGCATTGTGGAGATTGGGAAATAATATTGATCCAAAGAGGGATGTTGTCTTTGTAGAAGGGCCGGTAGATGCCTTAGACCATGCCGCCCCACAACCCCTTTTTGGTAGTAAGATGGGCATTGATGCCACAAAGAAATGGAAGGAAGAGGGTTTTAAAAGGGAGTGGCCAGATGTTATTGAGATGGATGAAAGGATTAAGGAGAAAATAGATAATATATGGAAGAAATTGTTTTAGCCATCACTGGTGCAAGTGGAATGATTTATGCCAAGACAATACTAGAATATTTTTATAAACAAAATATACCCATAAAATGTCTAGTCTCTAAGGTAGGGGAAAGAATATGGGAATGGGAGATAGGTAAGCCTATTTCAAGCATGCTTCCTCCAGAAATAAGCTTATATGCTGAGGATGATTGGTGGGCACCCATGGCCAGTGGCTCTTACTTAGCAGGGGCTATGGTAATTATGCCTTGTTCTATGGGTACATTGGCAGCTATTGCCAAAGGCGTTTCCAACAATCTCATTCATCGTACAGCAGATGTAATGCTAAAGGAGAAAAGGTCTTTAATCTTGGTACCCAGGGAAACACCTGTTAATGTTATTCAACTGAGGAATATGCTCAGCCTGGCTGAGGCAGGTGCTATAATTTTACCTGCTATGCCTGCATTTTATCAAAATCCAAAAACCATTCAGGATTTGGCCAATTTTATTGTAGGAAGGGTATTAGATTTATTGAAAATACCTCATGAATTGACTAGGAGTTGGGATGAAATACAGAATATGAAAAATGACAAATGACAAATTTCAAATGTCAAATCAAGCCCAAAAACCAAATAGTTATTCATGGTTATTTGCAGGCTGGCGCCTGCGTTATTCATAGTTATTTATAGCAAAATCACTAATAACTACTAATAACGCCGTAGGCAAATAACTGCGAAGTGAATAACGCCTTAGCAAATAACTGTTTTGGCATTAAAGCATTTGGATTTCATTTGGCATTTGGATTTTGACATTTGGGCTTTACTTGATCATGGGGTTTTTAAATAAAATACGTCTTACCTTAGAAATGATTAAGTTTGAACATACTATATTTGTCCTCCCTTTTACCTTTATAGGTGCATTTTTGGCAAAGGGCAGCATTCCTTCGCTAGAGAAGATTTTTTTAATTTTTCTGGCTATGGCGTCTGCTAGGACTGCGGCCATGAGCTTTAATCGCTTGATAGATAGGGAAATTGATAGCAGGAATCCACGCACCAAAAATCGTGTCCTTCCACAAGGAAGGCTCAGTCTAAAATGGGTGCATGCCACCCTCGGCATATCTTTTGCTATATTTTTTATAGCTACTTATCATCTGAATCGTTTGGTATTCTTTCTCTCCCCTTATGCATTAGGCATTGTTTTGGCCTACTCTTATACCAAGAGATTTACCTGGGCAACCCACCTATTTTTGGGACTTGCCATGTCCTTAGGGCCATTAGGGGGATGGCTGGCCATTAAACCAGAGATATCTGCTACTGCCCTCTTTTTGGCATCAGGGGTAATGTTTTGGGGGGCAGGTTTTGATATTCTATATGCTTGCCTTGATTATAATTTTGATATACAGGAGGACCTCCATTCTATACCTGTAAAATTTGGTATAAAAAATGCGCTTTTTATCTGTACATTATTTCATATAATCACCATAGTCTGTTTTTATTATGTAGGGAAATTTGCCATGCTTTCACCTATCTATTTCCTTGGTTTAGCCGCAGTAGGAGTAATACTTTTGGCTGAACACTTATTGGTAAAGCCTCATGACCTCTCTAAGGTAAATACGGCCTTCTTTACATTTAATGGATTTGTATCAGTGATTATGTTTCTTATTGTTGCCTTGGCCTTGCCATGGGTTTAAAGATTACCCCTGAATATAAACTCCCTCCTAAGGCTATTATTGTTGCCCATCCCTTAGATATAAATTTATTCCTTAATAACATTGATGTTAAAGCAAAATGCAATCTTCCACTTAGTAAGCTATATATTTTAGAAGGCTTTTCTTTGGCAGGGCCTTGCCTAGGGGGACCACAAGTCATGCTTATTATAGAGCATCTAACAGCCTGGGAAGTAAAAGAGGTTATATTCTTTGGATGGTGCAGTGGGCTACAGTCTAAAATAAAGATAGGGGATATTGTCTTACCCAATGAGGGTATAAAAAGGGACAATGCCTTGTTTAAACCAGACAAAACTCTATTTTCAAAAACCATACAAGCATTAAATAGGGCACCTTTAAACTATTATTTGGGCACTGTCTATTCTACAGATAATCCCTATGCTGAAACAGAAAATAGCCTTGAAAAACTAAGAGAAAAAAATATTCTGGCCATGGATATGGAGACCGCAGATTTTTTAAGAATTTCTAATTTAAAGGGCATCTCCGCAAATGCCTTCCTCATAGTTTCTGACAAATTAAGCAATAGAAATTGGGAAACAGGCTTTACAAAACCTGTCTTTAAGGCATCCAGAAGATTAGCAGCAAATATATTACTTAGTAAAATCCTAATTTAATAGTATAGGAATTTCCATTTTGGACGCAGACCCGCCTGCCATCGCTATGCTCAGACGTTAGCGGGCAGGTGAACGCCCTGTTAAGTAATTGCCGTTTAGCAACCAAATCGCCTATTAGCACATACTTAACAGGGTCAAGATTTTAAATATAAAGAACTAACTGGGAAGATTTTCTGCGGCTATCGGCGAAAATCTGCGTCCTAATTAATCTAATATCTTCGATAACCCCTATCCCTACTTTGTCTGCCCCTAGGTGGACGCGCTTCATCAACTCTTAGGCTACGTCCCTTGAAATCTGAACCATTCAATGCTTCCTTCGCTTTTTCGGCTTCTGATTGGCTAGACATCTCAACAAATCCAAAACCTCTACCTTCAATTACATTGACCTGCCTAACTTCACCATAACTGGAAAACAGCTCTTCCAACTGCTCTTTGGTTACAGTGTAATCAAGATTCCCTACATAAAGTTTACTACCTTGCATTCTATCCTCCTTTTTAGATTTGGCCAGCTATTTAAAAGACCAATCACTATTTTACGAGACACTTATTGCTTTTTCTAAGGCATTGATTTGGCGGGTAAGGCGTGAGAGCTTTCTGGCCGCATTGCGATGATGTATCACTCCCTTAGAAGCGGCCTTAGATATTATGGGAATGGCCTCAGTTATAGCCTTTTTTGCATCTTCTAGTGATTTGTTGACAATAGCTACCCTTACTTTTTTAACCACATTTTTTACCCGCGTTTTATAAAAGCGGTTGCGCATACGCCGCTTTTCATTCTGCCTTAACCTCTTCGTGGCGGATAAGGAATGTGGCATCTCTTACCTCCAGAAATTGCTTATACCAAAAATCATTTTCTGTCAACCTTTAGCATTATTGAACCTTAATTTTTTATTGCCGCGCTTGTTGGGCTTGACTAGGGTTCTATTTTAGGTTATACAAACGGACTTAAGGGAGGAATTTATGGATTACAAATTGTTTTATTTTTGTTATTATTATCATGGGGGTTTGCCCACTGTCTAACCCAAAATAAGGATAGACCGCCGTGGGCAGACCAAATTGGGGCCTACGGCTTGAAGATGGCCGTGGAGAAAAGATCTTCATGGCTTTTTTTGTTTTAAATGAGATAAAAAAAGGAGGGGAAAATGATTGGGAAGCAGATTAGATTAGAAAGGGTCTTTAACAGGGAAACAAAAAAGACAGTCATTATTCCTATGGACCATGGAGTAACAGTTGGCCCTATTGCTGGTTTGACAGACATGAAATACACTATTAATGAGATTGCATCCGGAGGGGCTAATGCCATTTTAATCCACAAGGGCATTGTAGTAGCTGGCCACCGTGGTATGGGAAAAGACGTAGGCCTCATTGTTCATCTATCAGGAAGTACCTCACTTTCTCCATTTCCTAATACAAAGACCTTGGTATGCACTGTAGAAGAGGCTATTAAATTAGGCGCAGATGGCGTCTCCATTCACATCAATCTAGGTGATGAAAATGAAAAAGAGATGCTTAACGATTTTGGTGAGATTTCAAAAAGGGCGGCGGAGTGGGGAATGCCCCTTTTGGCTATGGTCTACCCAAGGGGGCCAAAGATAAAAGACAGCTATGATGTAGAGGTCATTAAGCATTGTGCCCGTTTAGGGGCAGAGTTGGGGGCAGATGTGGTAAAGGTCTCTTATACTGGTTCTGTTAAAACATTTAGAAAAGTAGTAGAGGGTTGCCCTGTGCCAGTAGTAATTGCTGGTGGGCCCAAGATGGACTCAGATGAGGCAGTGCTTCAGATGGTAAAGGGAGCCATGGAGGCCGGTGGGGCTGGGGTCTCTATTGGTAGAAATGCCTTCCAGCATAGCAACCCTAGAAGCATTGTGAGGGCCATTGCCAGCGTGGTCCATGAAAGGGCCAGTGTAAAAAAGGCCAGAAAATATTTGGAGGAATGAGCCATGAAGAAGGTATGGGTAAAGGCAATACCTTGGCAAAAAAAATTGGTCACCACAGCCATTGAGGGTGGGGCAGATGCCGTATTAGTAGAAGAGGGAAAGGCAGCTAAGGTAAAACAATTAGGGAGAATGCCTACTGTAGCACCAGATGGTGATTTAAGGCCAGGAAAGGAAGTAGTATTTCATGAGATTAAAAGCAAAGAGGACGAAGAAAAGGTATTAAAATTAACGGCTAATCATCTAGTGGTGCTTTCAGCTACTGATTGGAAGATTATCCCTTTAGAAAATCTAGTGGCACAGACCAGCAATCTTTTTGCAGAAGTAAAGACAGTAGATGAAGCCAAGACATTTTTAGGGGTATTAGAGAAGGGTGTAGATGGTGTGGTCACTGATACTACAAACATTTCTGAAATAAAGAAAATCTTAGAACTGGTAAAGAATTGGTCAGAGAAGCTTATACTCAGCAGGGCAAAGGTATCAACTATAAAGCCACTCGCCATGGGCTATCGGGTGTGTGTAGATACATGTGACTTGATGGCAATAGGAGAGGGAATGCTTATAGGGAATAGCAGTGGTGGGATGTTTTTAGTACATGCAGAGAATATAGAAAATCCCTATGTCACTCCACGTCCTTTTAGGGTAAATGCAGGACCAGTGCATGCCTATATCAAGGTGCCAGGGGGAAAAACTAGATATCTTTCTGAGCTTAAGGCAGGGGATGAGGTATTGATTGTGAATCACTTGGGAGAGACAAGGCCCGGTGTGGTAGGTAGGGTAAAGGTAGAACGCCGTCCCCTACTTTTAGTAGAGGCAAAGACAAATGGGGAATCAGTAAGTACTGTCTTACAAAATGCTGAAACTATAAGGCTTACTACCCCTAAGGGGAAGCCCATTTCAGTGGTAGAGATCAAAGAGGGGGACGAGATCTTGGTGGCAATAGAGAAGGCGGGCCGCCACTTTGGGCATAAGGTGGAAGAGACCATTGTGGAAAAATAAATGATTGATGCAGAAACAGAGGTCTATGGGATCATTGGCCATCCTGTAAGCCATAGCCTTAGCCCAATTATTCAAAATCTAGCCTTCTCTCATCATAAAATAAATGCTGTCTATTTGGCATTTGATGTAACTGATTTGGCCTCTGCACTTGCCGGGATAA